>CBIHMD010000323.1:0-4014 GCA_966210655.1 uncultured Thalassospira sp. | reverse complement strand
CTAATGCATAGGTAATGTGTAAGCACGGTCGAAAAAAAGCCCCCGCAAGAATGTGTCTTGCGGGGGCTTTTGGATCAAAAGTTGCCGTTTACAAGGGGAAAATCAGGCAGCTATTTTTGCCGCCGGACCATCCGAATGACGGCTTTTCCACCAGTTCAGGCCCAGTATCGCCAGAATGATGACTGTCCCTGCGATCTCTGCCCGAAGGTCTGGATAGAAGATGCCGATGGTCGCCGGAACGATCAAAATGCGGGATACCAGATCAAGCTTGGCAAACATGAACCCTTCGAGTGCCGCAGCAAAGGCCGCCAGCGACAGGATGGCGGTGAAGCCGGTCCAGAGCACAAGCGGCAGCGGACCACCGGTGATGATTTCCGGATTGAACACCATAAACGCCGGGATCAGATACAGGCCCTTGGCAAACTTCCAGGCCTGCATACTGGTTTCCAATGGACTGGCCCCGGCAATCGCGGCCCCGGCAAAGCCGGCAAGGGCAATGGGTGGCGTCACGTTACTGTCCTGAGAATACCAGAACACTACCAGGTGGGCGATCAGCAGCGGAATGCCGAACTCGTTGGACAATGCAGGTCCGACCAGAACGATCAAAACGATGTAGGATGCTGTAACCGGCAGGCCCATACCGAGGATCAGGCTGGCGATCAGAACCAGAACCAGTGCCAGAACGATATTGCCACCTGAAACGCGATCATCATTGACGAGAATTTCAGGCCAAGGCCGGTCAGCCCCACGACCCCGACGATAATTCCGGCAACCGCGCAGGCCATGCTGACGGCAACCGCGTTCTTTGCGCCGAGTTCAAGGGCCGCAATTGTCATCCTGACACCGTTGGCAAGGGCAGCCTTCAGACGATCATGGCTGACCTTTTCGCCGTTCTGTGGTGCGACGTAGAAGAACCAGATTGCATAACGAAGAGCTGCAACCGCCAGAACCGAAATGATGGCCCAGAAGCCGACACGCATCGGAGAAATGTTTAGCACTAGAAGGTAAATCAGAACGCCAAGCGGCAGGATGAATTGCCAGCCTTCCTTCAGCACCTGTTTCCAGTCGGGCAGTTCTGAGACCGGCATGCCACGCATACCGTTCTTGAGTGCGACGATATGGACAAACAGATAAACCGTGCCGAGATACAGGATCGCCGGGAAGATCGAAATCATGACGATCTCGAGATACGGCACCTGGGTATATTCGGAAATCAGGAATGCCCCGGCACCCATTAGCGGCGGGGTGATCTGCCCGCCGGTCGAGGCAGCGGCTTCGATGCCACCAGCCTGTGCCGGACGATAGCCAAGGCGCTTCATGAGCGGAATGGTAAAGGCGCCAGTGGTGACAACGTTGGCAATGGCCGAGCCACTGATTGACCCCATCCCGGCAGATGCCAGAACCGCAGCCTTGGCAGGGCCGCCTGCCTTTCGGCCCGTCGCAGCATAGGCCATGTCGATGAAGAATTTGCCCGCCCCGGTGACCTCAAGGAACGCACCAAACAGCACGAACATGAAGATATAGGTCGCTGCAACCCCCATCGGCAGGCCGTAAATGCCTTCCTGTCCGAGGTAAAGCTGGCCAACAAGGCGGTCGATGCTGGCCCCGCGATGATTGAGAATGCCGGGCAGCCATTCGCCAAGCCACGGCAACGAGCCGCGCGGACCCGAAAGGGCATAGATGATCGCGACGATACCAATGATCGTCATGCCAAGGCCGACCGCTCTACGGCTGGCTTCAAGCACAGTGATTGTGGCTATGATGCCAATGATCAGATCGGTGTTGGTCCAGAAACCGGCCCGGTTGACGATTTCATCAAGGAAGAAAGACAGATAGAACCCGGTTACAAACGCACCGGCCAGGAATGCCAGATCGATGCCCCATCCAAGTACACCGCGCTTGCGGTTCGGACCGAAAGCCGGGAACATCAGGAAAGCTAGGAACATCACAAAGGCCAGATGGATCGAGCGTTGATAAAACAGGCCAAGCGGTTCGATCCCCGCGCCATACATCTGGAACAGTGAAAGTGCTACCGCGACCACGGTGATCAGCCCGAGAACAATTTTTGGCTGGGCAACTGTGTCCTGCATGGACGGGAGAGGTGCCGGTTCAGTCATCAGTTAAAATCCTTAATCCCCGGTATCAAGCCGTATGGTGACACGGGTATGTTCGGCCATTTTCGACAGATTGATTTCGTCGCTTTTGGTGACGATACGATGATTCACCGCAAGGCTGCCAACCCGAAGGTAATAGGCATTTCCCGGAACGGGTTCATCAATGTCTTCAATCCAGTAACCGCCATTTTCTGCACTGGTCAGCGTGCCACGACCAGGGTAATGGCCCAGTCCGGCCGCAAAATCGGGCTGATAGGAACGATGCAGGACCATCTTGCCGTGATCGTCGATATAGCAATCGATCACGCCATCGCCGGTTACCGAATGGTTCCAGTAAAGGCACCATCCCTCCTGACGGGGAATGCCGGTTTCAGCCAGAATGCGTCCATCCGCCCCTATGATTTTGAGGCGATCGGCTTTGTCTGCATGTTCTTTGGGGGCTTCACCGGCATGACCAGCGGGCGCCAAAGCAAGGAAGAAAAGGGCGGCCAGCACCGGCCGCCCCCACTTGGCAAAGATCATGGACGCAGGTGATCCAGGAACGGTGCACCGGCTTCTTCGTAATAACGAAGGGCACCGGGATGCATCGGGATCGGGGTCGAGCTGACCGAGAAATCAACCGTAGTGTCGTTGGCAGCCGGATGAATAGCGATCAGTTCGTCGACCTTTTCAAACAGGGTCTTGGTGATCTGATAAGCCAGTTCTTCGTCCATTTCGGCGCTGGCGATCAGAACGTTCGGGGTCGAAATCGTCAGAACCGGTGCTTCGACGCCTTCATAGATGCCCTTACGCAGCGAATAGGGTGCAAAGGTCGGTTCTGCTTCGATGGCAGCAGCGACTTCTTCCTCGGTCAGGGCGATCAGTTTGATGTCGCGCGTGGTTGCGAGGTTGAGGATCGAGCTGGTGGGCGGGCCGACGCTCCAGAAACCTGCATCAATGTCACCGTCACGGATCGCGTCAGCGGTTTCGTTGAAGTTCAGGCGCTGTTCTTCGATATCATCATAGGTGATGCCGTTGGCTTCGAGCAGGGTCTGAGCCGAAACTTCGGTGCCGGAACCCGGTGCACCAACAGAAACGCGTTTGCCCTTGAGATCGGCAAGGCTGGTGATACCGCTGTCAGCAAGAGTGACGAGCTGGACAGCATTCGGATAAATCGAGGCCAGGGCACGAACATTGTCGACCTGACGGCCTTCGAACTGGCCAATGCCCTTGTAGCCGGCATAGACCGTATCGGCGAGTGCGATGGCGATGTCGCTGTCGCCACGCGAAACAAGGCCCATATTTTCAACCGATGCGCCGGTAACTTCGGCAACGGCGTCATAGCCATCAACATATTTGCCGATCAGTTCGGCAAGACCGCCGCCGTAAGGATAATAAACGCCACCGGTGCCACCGGTCGCAATGGAAAGCTGGGTCTGGGCGAATGCCGGGGCACCGAACATCATCAGTGCTGCCGCTGCCGAAAGCAGATTCCGCAATTTCATACTTAGTCCTCCCTAGGATCAATGTTCACTGCATTGATAACAACAGAAACGGTCAATAATCGAATATTGGCAGTTATCTTTTGATATCTCCTCAGTTGTTGGTCGTCTTACTTCTCTAACGAATATCGTGTCGGGGATGAAAATTATGTCTGATCGGGTTGCAACTGCACGCGCAAACACCTCGTGAAACAGATTCACAAGGCAGATGTCAGAAACCTGACAGCATATGTTGCTGGTACGATGCGATTGACCCGGATTCGGGGCAATCAAATGTCATGCGATGAATGCATGCCTTCCCGGACATTGGTTATCCTCCCTGACGAATATTTTTATTGTTTTGTCCTTCTAGCTGGCAATTGTTGTGCCAATTAGAAGATAATTTTTTATCTTTATATATCAATCAGATATATAAAGCA
>CBIHMD010000322.1:0-4014 GCA_966210655.1 uncultured Thalassospira sp. | reverse complement strand
TGTGTTCACATCCGCCCAGAATTGCAGCTCATCCTTGCGCGACAGGGCTGCGTTATCAATCTTAAGCTCCGCCTTGTAACTGACCACCGGATCGTCATCCAGTGTCACCTCGGCCGAGCCACTGATCCGGCCATTCCCGCCATCCGTTGCCGTAATTTCCGGCACCCGCAAACCGTTCTGATCAAAGTCACCATTGATCGTGATCTGCTTCAACAGCGTGCCATATTCCAGATGCTCATACGCCCCGTCAGACAGGGCGATATCGCCATTCCAATCAAGCGCATCAAGCGTTCCCTTGGCAACCACATCCAGTTTGAGATGCCCGGACATCACATGATCAGGTGCCGGGACATAAGGCCAGAATTGTGCGATTTCGCCGTCCACCTTGACCTGCGCATCAATCGGCGCATCGGGGTCCAGTGTGAAATCCTGTTTGAGGATGGAAACACCCAAAGGCACGGTACCACGCGCCTCGACAATCTGTGCCTCTTCATTGCCAAGGGTGGCATTGCCGTCAAACTGACCGTCCTGCAACGCCAGATCAAGCACCATCCCAAACGGTGCCATATCCTTTACAGCCGCCGTCGTGATGTTTTCAATTCCGCCCTTGACGGTCGCAATCGGCAATTGTCCGGACGCTTCGGATATATCGGCGGTCACATTCATCGTACCATCCAGCCCGCTTAACCCGAACATCTCACCCCACGGCCCCAGAACGAGGTCGGCAATTCGCGCATTGGCGGCAAAATTGCGCTTTGGCCGATGGTCAAGTTTTGCGGTTACCTGCCCGGCACCGACATTCAATGCCGCGTCAAGTTTCTGCTGTCCGTTTTCGGTCTGGGTAAATAACAGCGGCTCGCGAAGGGCGATGTTCTGGCTACCGATACTGATATCAAGCTGATCGGCACGAACATTGATTCCGTCCGAAAGACCAAGTTCCATATCGCTATCAAGCTTGACCGGAATGGTATCGCGAAGCTGCCCGTTTGCATTCATCGCAATCCCGATGGCAGAAAGATCGCCGCTAACCTCGGTCTGCAACTGATCAATGGCAAGCGGCACAAAACGAATATCGCGCCCGTTCAGGGCCAAATCAAAACCGGGCTTTTCAAACGCGTTCAGGATCGATCCCGCCAGAACAACATCCTCGACCGCGGGCTGTTCGGCCCCTTCTTCGGCGGCAAGCCGAATGCCTTTGATGTTCGTATTCACGTCAATCTGCTGCTGGCCCGTTTTCGGCACAAACGCCACATCCGCAGTTAGCGCACCATTCGTCACCGGTGCCCCGAAATCAGACAGCATTACCGCATCAAGTTTGCGTACCGAAATCTTGCCACGCATCGGCACGGCGTAATCTGGCAACATCAAGCTACCGACCAGTTCAAGCCGTTCACCCGTCAGGGCAATATTATCCACCCGCAACCCATCGGCGGGCAAAACTACATCAGCCGCCAGATCGTAATTGCGCCCCATCAAACCAAACCCGGCCTTGTTGATCAGCGATAATACCGCCTGATCGGACCAGCGCATTTCGCTCACAAGATCAAGCTTTTCAAATTTCTGTCCACCGGCCAAAACCGACGGTGTCGCAAGCTTGATCGCTCCCGCCGGTGCTGCAATATCCCCGTCAAGGTTGATCGCAAGCGTCGCCGGGGCGATGGAAACACCAATATCGGGCGGCACCACACCGGGTTGAACCGAAAGATCAGATTTTACCGTCAAACGGCTGAATTCGTTCGAAATATCAATTTGCGCCGGACCGGAAATCATCGCAGTGGCAATCTGATCAAGCGTGATCGACAGATCAAATGCGTCACTGACCGCAAGCTTGCCGTCAATGGTTGGTGCCGGTCCGACAATACGGTCAAGATCGGCAATACCAAACCCGGTTTGGTCTGATTTGATCGCAATACCGGCTTTGCCGCCCTGCTCCATCGACCATTCAATATCGCTTATCGCAACCTGCCCCGCCCCGCGCAGATCAAGACCCGAAATCGGTGCAAAGATCGAAAGATCACGGATATCGGCAATCAGTTCACCATCCGTCACCGCCATCACGTCATTGATATCGGTCTTGCCGTCAATGGAAATGCCCGGCGTTGTAATGTTGATTTTGCCAAGCGCAAATCTGCTGAAATCCGGTGCGATTTCCGCATCAAGGGCAATCTGCTGCGCATTGCCCAGCATCGCCCCAAGATCGGCATCCTGCCATTCATTGCCCGAAGCATCGACCCGGCTTTGAACCGAAAACCCGTCTTCATCACCGCGCAGATCGGCATCAAGTGCCAGCGTCCCGATGGTTGATACCGGCGTTACGACCTTGTCCCCGCGCAGCATCACGGTCACATCGGGCAATTCAAGCGGCCCTTCCGCATGCACGTTCAGGTCAAGCCCGCCCCATGTCACCGCATCCTCGATCAGTCCCGATACCGCCGGATCGATATTAGCGCGCAGATCGGCCAGAACCGTACTGGCATCAAGATCGAGCTCCGCTGTCGCACCAACCATAGCAAATCCGGGTTTCCCGATATCGCCGCGCGTGATTGAAAGGCGGTTGGCATCGGCATCAAACTGCCCGCCAATCCCCAAATCGACATCGCCCTGCAACGGTTCCGGAAGCTGCCCGGCAAGTTCCCCTTGCGTTGCCAGCAAACCATCAAGGTCAAACCCGATCAGGCTGCCTTCCAGCCGCAGCCCCAAATCACCACCAAGCGTCACCAGATCACTTGCCGCAAGTTCGATCCGGCCTTTCCAGTCTGCCGCCGGGCCATCGCCTTTAAGGCTGATCGTCACATCCGGTGCATCGGCGGGTGCCAATCCCGCAAGGGTCATCACCAACCCTGCACGATCAAGCTTGCCGTCAATTTCGGCTTTCAACCGCTGCTCATCGCCATCAAAATCAATATCGGCCTTCAGATGGTCGATGCTGTCGTCAAGCGGTTGCAGATCAAGCGACAAGGCCGCAGCAAGATTTTCGCGGATCACAGCACTGGCCGCCAGCTCATAGGCAAAGCTTTTGCCACTGGCCGGGTCGGAAATACGCACATTCCCTAACGCCAGCTTGCCAAGTTCAATGGCAAGTGGCGGCACAAAACCGCCCGACGCGGTTTTTTCTTCCTCGACTGGGTCTTCGGTGCCTGACATATCGGGCAAAACGACATCAATCGCGGCACTTTCAACCCGATCAATCCGAAGCGTCCCGCCCAAAAGGGCCAAAGGGGACCAGTCAAACTCGAATTTGCTGACATCAACAGCCAGGCCATTTGACGGCATCGATAACGACAAGTGATCAAGCGAAAGCCCTGTCCAAAGGCTGCCCTCGATCCGGCCCAGTTCGAAATCGCCCTCTATCGCCTCTGCCACCGTAGTATTCAGCCACGGCGTTACCGCACGCAATACCGGCCCGGTTCCGGCAATGCCGATAATCGCGATCATCAGCAGCAACAGGCACGCAAACGCAATCGCGCCACGTCGCGCCCATTTGGCAACCTTTCCGCGTTTGGTGGTTCCGGATGGTTTGGGATCGTCAGGCAACGTCAAAATGCTTGTCCAAGGCTAAGATAAATCTGGAAATCGTCGTCAACATTGTCACGCTTATCAAGCGGCACGGCGAAGTCAAAGCGCAAGGGGCCGACAGCCGTGTAATAGCGGAAACCAAGCCCCGCCGCCCAAAGCAGATCAAGGTCTTCGGGGTCGCTTGCCTCAAAGACATTACCGCCTTCAACAAATGGCACGATGCCAAAGCTTTCCGTAACCCGTGCCCGGAATTCCAGCCCGGCCTCAAGAACCGAACGCCCGCCAAGCGGATCGCCATCTTCGTCAAGTGGCCCGACTTTCTGATATTCGTAACCGCGAACCGATCCGCCGCCACCGGAATAGAACCGTTTGTTGGCCGGAAGATCCGAACGATCTTCACCGATAATCATCCCGGCACGCCCCCGCCCCGCAAGGACATAATCGCCTTCTTCGTCAAAGGCGAAATATTGCGATCCGTTCAATGACACGGATGTGAAT
>CBIHMD010000321.1:0-4024 GCA_966210655.1 uncultured Thalassospira sp. | reverse complement strand
ATCTTGATGCGTTCCACTGCCCGATACCCAAAATAGGTATTCACCCGGTCGATGATCTGCGGCATGCGGTGCTGCAATTCAATCGCTACCGGCCCCGTCACCCGGATCACAAGCGTCCCGCCCCCGGCATTTTCCCCGCGTGGCGGGTTGTATTTGACCGGCATGGTGAATTGTTCAAGATCGCGACCGACAATTTCCGCCCAGTGCAAAATGATTTCGGCCTGAAAGAAACCGCGTTTGCGCACCAGCGGACGCGTCAGATTGCCGACCATCGCCGCGATATTGCGCAACCCCATGCGGCGTTCCGAACTGCCCATCGGGGTAATCTTTTGCTTCTTTTTGACTGCATTTTTTGCCGCAACCATATCGGCACGTTGATCTGGCGTGCTATGTGTCGGCGTATCGGTCATATCTTTTTGCTTGCTCACGCCCGCTTCTTTCGTAGGGTCTGCTTCTGACCTAAACGTAATTACCCGTTTTCATACCCGCAACATAACACGGGAACGCCGTGCATTTCACCAATGACGAAATCCATCACCTCGGCCGGTCCATGCTGGACTGGTACGACCGTCACCATCGCACCCTTCCATGGCGTGCCGAACCGGGCGACGCACAGGACCCTTATCGCGTTTGGCTAAGCGAAATCATGCTGCAACAGACCACCGTGATCACGGTCGGTCCTTACTTTGCCGCCTTCCTGCAACGCTGGCCGACCGTAACCGACCTTGCCAATGCCGAACTCGATGAAGTTCTGCATGCCTGGCAGGGTCTGGGATATTACGCACGTGCGCGTAACCTGCATAAATGTGCCAAGGTTGTTGCCGATGAATATGGCGGCAGGTTCCCTGATACAGAAGAAGGCCTTCTAAAGCTGCCCGGCATCGGTCCCTATACCGCCGCCGCCGTTGCAGCCATCGCCTTTAATCGCCATTCAAGCCCCGTCGATGGCAATATCGAACGAGTCATTTCCCGTCTATTTGCGCTTGAAACCCCGTTGCCCGACGTCAAACCCGAAATCAAGGAAAAGTCGGCTGCCCTGACCCCGTCCGACCGACCGGGTGACTACGCGCAGGCACTGATGGATTTGGGAGCAACCATCTGCACGCCACGCAATCTGGCCTGCGGAATTTGTCCATGGCAGGCTTCCTGCGAGGGCCGCAAATCGGGCATCGCCCCGGAACTACCGAAAAAACGCAAGAAACCCGCCAAACCGACCCGGGTCGGATATGCCTTCTGGATACGGCGCGATGACGGCCAGATCCTTGTCCGGCGTCGACCAGAAAAGGGGTTGCTGGGCGGACTTTACGAAGTCCCCGGCAGTGACTGGCGCGCAATTGATGCCCCGGACGATGTGATGCTGTCCGAAGCCCCGATCAAAGCCAGCTGGACCGAACTGGATGGCACAGTCGGCCACACCTTCACCCATTTCCATCTTGATGTAACCATACTCGCAACCAAGATCGCCGCCAGCGACGCCGAAAAACTTGATGGCCGCTGGACCACGATTGACGGGCTATCGGAATTTGCCTTGCCGACAGTGATGAAAAAAATCGTGCGTCACGCTCTGAAATATCGCTGACCACCAAGGCTTCAACCTATCCATCAAAATACAAAAGGCCCGCTGCCATTCTGGCGCGGGCCTTTTAAATTCTGTATTCGACCAATCAGGCGTAGATATCAATGACCTGTCCACGGCCCGTGCTGCTGGGCTGGGCCGATTGTTGCGATGTTTCGGTTTCTGCCACCTGATCGACCCGTTGGGTCGGCGGTGATTGAAGATCGTTACCACCTGTTTCGGCGATCGGCGCAGTTGCCTGCTGGATCTGGACCGGGTTCGGTGCGTAAGCGGCACTACCTGTTGCGCCAACCTGCATGGGGCTCTCCATCTATCCTTACGGATAATTCCAAGACCCAAGATATAGCAAGAATTGCCGCCAAATGCAAAAGGCCGGAAGGTTTTCCAACCATCCCGGCCTTCTGGTTCATGTCTGCTTTTGCATGCTGCGCTGCAACAAATCAGGCGGAAACCTGTCCCATTTCCTTACGAAGCTGACTGCGCAGATTGTCGATCACAACCAGTCGCCCATCGCACTTGTAATGCCAGTAAGTCCAGCCATTACAAGCCTGTGCGCCCTGAACATGTGCGCCGATCTGATGGATCGAACCGGCATTGTCCTTGTGACTGATCGAGCCATCGGCACGAACAAGCGCTGCAACATTGCCGCGGTTGTCATAAATCTTGTCGCCCGGTGCCAGAAGGCCGCGTTCGATGACCGCGCCAAACGGAATACGCGGAAGCGACCGCTTCGACTCCGTCATCTCGAGGCTTTCACCATCAAGCATCTGAACCTTGGCAATGCGTTCCTTCGCGGCCTTGGCATATTCTTCTTCGCGTTCAAGACCGATAAAATGACGACCAAGACGGCGCGCTGCCGCACCGGTGGTGCCAGTGCCAAAGAACGGATCAAGCACAACGTCGCCCTGACGGGTCGTTGCCAAAAGAACACGCTGCAAAAGTGCTTCGGGTTTCTGGGTCGGATGGACCTTTTTACCCTTTTCATTCTTCAGGCGCTCGGACCCGGAACAGATCGGCAGCAGCCAGTCGGACCGCATCTGCAATCCTTCGTTAAGCTGCTTCATCGCTTCGTAATTGAAAGTGATCGCCTTTTGCTCGGCGTTTTTCGAACACCACAGCAGGGTTTCATGCGCGTTGCAGAAACGTTTGCCACGGAAATTCGGCATCGGGTTGGTTTTGCGCCACACGATGTCGTTCAGGATCCAGTAACCGATATCCTGCATCACCGTGCCGACGCGATAAATGTTGTGATACGAACCGATCACCCAGATCGCACCGGTATCCTTAAGAACACGGCGCGCGGCGGTCAGCCAGTCGCGAGTAAAATCGTCATAGTGACGGAAACTGTCAAACTGGTCCCAGTGATCGTCAACTGCGTCGACCTTGGAATTATTAGGGCGCAGCAGATCACCACCCAGCTGCAGGTTATAGGGCGGATCGGCAAAAATCAGATCGACCGACTTTTCCGGCAGGCTGTTCATCAGTTCGATGCAGTCCCCGACCATAACCTGATCAAGCGGTAAGGATGTCTTCTTTGTCATGATGCGTTCCAGGTTCCCCCATATTTCTTGAGGAAAGCATCACCGCAAAAAGTTAATAGACTCCGAAAATTTCCAAGGAGTCGCGACAGTTTCAAAGTAATTTCAGCCGTTTAGACAATCTTAACCGGTTCCGCCCAAAAACAGGAAGATTTTCGTCCCGGACAGCAGCAGCCCAAAACCCCGCATATCTTCATCGGACTCCGTGATTTCATTCTGGCCTGACCGGCAATTGCACAGCCGGATTTGGTATGTGAACTCGCAGACAGACAATACGAACATCCGTATATCCCCGTAGTCCAATACATCCTGATGTAAATTGCGTTACAGCAATCTAGCGGAAAACGGCAATTTGACCATTTGGACAACTCTGTATTTGCCCTTCTTATGATCATGTATACAATCTGCATATCAAATACGCAGAAAAGTAGAATTTCCAAGATTGGCAATAACCTGCAGGGGGACATCATGAAGTCTGGCACTTTCCGTCTTTCCCGTCGCGCAATGCTGTCGGCCATGGCCGCAGCAGCCGCGGTGGTATCTTTTGGCCTTGGCGCTCCGGCACCGGCAATGGCCGCCGACCCGATCAAGGTTTCGGCGATTTACACCGTTCCGGTCGAACAGCAATGGGTTTCTCGTATCCACAAGGCATTGAATGCCGCCCAAGAACGCGGCGACATCACCTATGAATTTTCTGAAAACGTCGCCAATACCGACTATGAACGCGTGATGCGTGAGTATGCCGAAAATGGCTCGGCCCTTATTCTGGGCGAGGTTTTCGGTGTCGAACGCGCCGCCCGCAAGGTTGCCGCCGATTATCCCGAAACCGCGTTTCTGATGGGTTCCAGCTTCGGCCCCGAAGGCGACAATTTCTCGGTCTTTGACAACTACATCCATGAACCAAGCTATC
>CBIHMD010000320.1:0-4025 GCA_966210655.1 uncultured Thalassospira sp. | reverse complement strand
GACCGTTATTTGACCGGCTGACGCGTTACTGGGCCGGGCGCGATATTGTTGCGGTTATTCATGGCGGCACCGTGAGGGCAGCTTTGGCCAATGCGCTTGGCCTGTCGCTGGAGGCGGCATTGTCGTTTCATATCGATGCGCTGGGTGTGACGCGGATCGAATATATTACCGGGGTCGAGCAGCCGGGATGGCGGGTGACCGGGGTGAACTTGCGGTATTGAGGCAAGGGCCCGTCCGTCGCGCGGATTATAGGGTGACCGGTGTACGATTGGTCGTGCTACCCTGCATGAAATGCCATGCAGGGTATCGTCAGGCGGATTTACGTTGTTCGGTTTCAAGTGCGCTTGCGAGTGCATATTCCGATAAAAAGCGATCAACCATGTCGGCCGTCAGATCATGTGCGGCGCAAATTGATGCAACATCGTCAAGATAGGCTTCGTAATATGGTATCGGGCGGCTGCGCGATTTACCGCGAAGGGCGTGGATTTCAGGGAAATCGGTCGCAAATTTTGAACCTTCAATCACCTGAATGATTGTGTCGTCCATGATTGCAGCCGGTTTGCCTTTGTATTTCTTGCCGCAGGCTGACAGCATCTTGCTGGCGGTCGGGATGGATATTCCCGGCTGTCCCAACAACTGAGACAGCTGATCTTCGTCGAAATCGTCATTTTCAAACAGTTCGACAAGATTGGGTAGATCGCGGACCAGCAGCGAAAGCGCATTCACGCGGATGCCACGCGCATGGGACCAGATAATGGTCGCAACAACACCGCAGGTCGGTCGGCTGGCATAAATGTTTCGGACATCGCGACGCGCCAGCGAGATTTCGCCGTTGACCGCGTGATGTTGAAGGAATTCGGGGAATGATTGATCGTTATAGTTCAGCCGATCCAGCAGCCCGCGCCACATATCTTCGCGTGAGACGGTTTGCCAGGTCGTTGATTTCAGGTTCCGAATTCGTTGAATTTGTTCATAAATTGCCATTTGATCAGCAAATTTCCAATTAACCCCAAGAGTTTTCCGACACCTGTTTGGGCATCGGCATCCGGACTTTGTTTGTTTTGTAATGTCCGAAGGTCGCGCTGGCGGCATTTTTGCTCTGTTTCCAACGTGACAAGATTATGTTCTCCTAAAGAATACCTGCTCACAAGCAGTCAATTCTTACAAATACTGACCTTATGGTTAGGTCCGAGTTTGGGCTTTGGTCATGGCGGCAAAGCTGCTAGGTTCGGCTCTGCCGTTTGGTGATGGGAAACAGGTGTGATGCCGGTGCTGCCCCCGCAACTGTAACGGGTTGGGCGATCCTGGCGATTTTGATGTCGCCAGACACCGGTGATGTTGGTCGACAACATGCCGGGAAGGCGGATTGCTTTCATGCCCCAAGCCAGGAAACCAGCCATCGGTGTCCCTGTTCGCAAGAATACGGGGTAACGCAATCCGGCCTCGGTGGGAGGTCAAGGCGAAGGAAAACGGGCATGACCCAGAATATGGCTGAGAACAGCCAACTTGCCGGGATACATCTGATCCTTGGTGGTGCCAGATCGGGCAAAAGCCGGTTTGCCGAAAACCGGATCAACCATGCAGGCGGCGGTACCTATATCGCGACCGGCCGGGCATGGGACGACGAAATGGCGAACCGCATCGAGCTTCACAAATCAACGCGTGGTGAAACATGGCACACGATCGAGGAACCGCTTGACCTTTGCGGTGTGCTTTCGATCTGCAATCACAATGGCGGCACGCCGGTACTGGTGGATTGCCTGACGCTGTGGCTGACCAATCTGATGCTGGAGGATCGCGAGATCGGGGCCGAGTTTGACCGGTTGTGCGATCTTTTGCCGGGACTGAATATCCCGGTTCTTCTGGTATCGAACGAGGTCGGGTTCGGGATTGTGCCGGAAAATGCCATGGCGCGCAGCTTTCGCGACCATGCGGGACGATTGCATCAACGGATTGCCGAACTTGCCGATCAGGTGACGCTTGTGGTTGCCGGCATTCCGATGACGGTTAAATAGAACAGAATTTATGGATTTAAGGATAATTGAACATGGCACAGCTTGGAAAAATTCCGGCAACAGTGATCACCGGTTTTCTTGGTGCAGGCAAAACCACGATGATCCGCAATATGCTGGAAAATGCCGGGGGCAAGCGGATTGCATTGATCATCAACGAGTTTGGTGATCTCGGTGTCGACCGCGAGGTTATTAATGGTTGCGGCATTTCAGGCTGCGCAGAGGAAGATGTTGTTGAACTGGCCAATGGCTGCATCTGCTGCACGGTGGCGGATGATTTTCTGCCAACCATCAAAGGATTGATCGACCGGGAAACGCCACCAGACCATATCGTTATCGAAACATCTGGTCTGGCATTGCCAAAACCATTGGTCAAGGCGTTCAACTGGCCGGAAATCCGGTCGCGCGTCACGGTGGACGGTGTTGTTGCGGTTCTGGATGGGGCGGCGTTGCGTGATGGGCTTTTTGCCCATGATCATCACGCGGTTCAGGCGCAGCGCGAGGCGGATGACAATCTTGATCATGAAAGCCCGCTTGAGGAACTGTTTGAAGAGCAGCTTCATTGCGCGGATATGGTGGTTCTGAACAAGACCGATTTGCTGACGGATGCCGAAATTGCCAAGGTCGAAGCAGATGTCCGGGCAGAGCTGAAACGCCCGTCCGTCAAGATTATCGCAACTGCGCATTCAAAGGTCGAAAATGCTGTTTTGCTGGGCCTTGGTGCGGCAGCCGAGGATGACCTTGATAGCCGTCCGTCGCACCATGACGATGGTCACGAACATGACCATGACGATTTTGAAAGCTTTGTCGTATCGCTTGATAATGTTGAGGATGCCGCAGCACTCGAGAAGCGTTTGATTGATGTTGTGCGTCAGTTTGATGTGCTGCGGATCAAGGGGTTCCTTGATATTCCCGGCAAACCGATGCGCCAGATCGTTCAGGGTGTAGGTGAGAGGTTCCAGCGTTATTTCGACCGCCCGTGGGCGGCAACCGAGAAACGCCGGTCGGAACTGGTGGTGATTGGCCTGCATGGCTTGGATCGCAATGCCATCGAAGCGGCAATCAAGGCATCCTAAGCAGCGCGTTCATGTTTTGAAACATTGAGATCATCCGGCTGTGATTGTGCGGCTCGGGTGATCTCAAGTTCCTGATATCCGAAAAAAGAAACGGAAGTTCCCGATGCATCTACTTGCCGCCCAGCCGGGACTGGTCACCGATGGAAGCGAGGCCGTCGATCTGGGTCAAAGCCCGGGCGATGTCGTTATCCTGTCGGCGGCAGAGTCCGAGCTTGCCTGTCTGGCGGGGGCGCAGGCACGGCTGGATGCGGCGTTTGGCAAAGATGTACCGTCCTTGCGATTGGCGAGCCTTTTGCAGCTGGGGCACAATATGTCGGTCGATCTTTATGTCGACGACGTTCTGGCAGAGGCCAAATTCATCATCGTGCGTATTCTGGGCGGGCGAGGATATTGGGAATACGGGATCGAGCAGTTGGTCGAACTGGCCCGTCGCAACGATGTGCGGCTGGTACTGTTGCCCGGTGACGATCAACCCGATGCGGAACTTCTGTCTCTATCGACGGTTAAGGGCAGCACATATCAGCAAATCTGGCGTTATCTGATCGAAGGTGGGCCAGAAAATGCCGAACATTTACTTCGGATTATATATGAAAAGCTGAACCCGTCTGTCAGCTGGAACTGGAAGCCGGCGGCACCCTTGGTCAAGGCCGGTTTGTATTGGCCGGGAAAAACAACGGCAGACCTTGAAGAAATTGAACAAATTTGGAAACAAAATCATCCTGTTGTTCCAATAATCTTCTACCGTGCGTTAATTCAGGCCGGTAATCTGGACGTAATTGATGCACTGGTTGAAGAACTTCAGGCTAATAAACTAAACCCGTTGCCAATTTTTGTTACCAGCCTGAAAGACCCGGTTGCTGCTGCTCTGGTCGAGGAATGGCTGGGTGCGACCAAAGCGGACCTGATCCTCAACACCACCGGTTTTTCCCTTGCGGTG
>CBIHMD010000319.1:0-4029 GCA_966210655.1 uncultured Thalassospira sp. | reverse complement strand
AGGGCATTGATGTCGTTGTCCTCGGCGATCAGGATCGAGAGGCCGTCTTGCCGCCCGGCGGCCTTTGGCGGCGAAATCTGCCCGCAGGAGACCGGAGCGGCAACCGGGCTGCTCGCCAGCCCTTTCAGCAGGACCCTCAGCAGGGTCTCGCCGCGCACCGGGCGCGCGAGAAAGGTCGTGTAGCCGCTTGCCCTGAACTCTCCGAGCTGGCCCCGGTCGTTGGGAGCGATCAGCGTGATCGCCTCGGCAGTCGTGAAGCCGGCCGCGCGCAGGCGCTGGAGGAGGCGGCCATCGCTCTGTTCGAGCGCTGCATCGACCAGGACCGCGTCGCATCTGTCGGCGAAGCCGGCCGCCTGCGCCACGGTCGTGGCGATCGAGGCTGTGCCGCCCTGCGCGCGTATGGTGCGGGCGATGGCTTCCGCCTCGACCGTGTTCCTCGACAGGATGACGGCGCGCCGCCCCTTGAGAGCGCCCGCGCGCGGCGGGAAGGGCTCGCTCGACCCCACGGCGGGGATCTCGAAGAAGAATTCCGAACCTTCGCCGGGTTCGCTGGTGACGGAGATCGCGCCGCCCATCGAGGTGGCGATGCGCCGTGATATGGCAAGCCCCAGCCCGGCGCCGCCATGGCGGCGGGTCGAGGTTCCGTCGGCCTGCTCGAATTCATCAAAAATCCGCTCCATGTCGGCGGGCCTGAGCCCGGGCCCGGTGTCGGCGACGCAGAAGCGGATCTTCGGCTCGTCCGCCGAGCCGGACGCGGTCAGCGTGACCAGCACGCCGCCGACATCGGTGAACTTGATGGCATTGCCGATGAGATTGAGAAGGACCTGCCGCACGCGGCCGGGATCGGCATGGATGATCTGCGGGACTTCCGGCGCGACGTGGCAGCCGAGCCCGATGCCCTTGCCATAGGCGCGCGAGGCCAGGAGTTCGACCACGCTTTCGGCGAGTTCGCGCGGGGACATCGGCTGCGGCTCCGGCTCGAAGCGGCCAGCCTCGATCTTGGAATAGTCGAGAAGGTCTTCGATCAGCGCCAGAAGCGCGCTGGCCGAGGTCGAGATCGCGGCGACATAGGTGCGCTGCTCCGGCAAAAGCCGGGTATCGGCGAGCAGCTTGGCCATACCCATGATGCCGTTCATGGGCGTGCGGATCTCGTGGCTGACAGCGGCGAGGAAGCGCGACTTGGCCTGGCTGGCGAACTCGGCCCGCTCTCGGGCATTGATCAGCGCGGTCTCGGCGCGCTTGCGGGCTGTGATGTCGCGCGCGATCGCGCGGTGCGAGACCGATTGGCTGTCCTTCTCGCGCACCGAATGCTCGATCCAGGAAAACCACCTCAGACCGTCCGGCGTGCGGATGGCGACATCCGTGGAACTCAGGCATTCACCCTCGGAGAAAGCCGAGTCGGGCACCAGGCCGACCTCGATCCCCAGTTCCGAGAGGGTGGAGCCGTAGAGCTGCTTCGGCGCACATCCGACGAGATCGGCAAAAATCTTGTTGGCACTGGCTCCTTCCATGCCAAGATCGCGGGCAACCAGTGCCTGATCGGCGCGCAGGAACGGGTTGGTCGCCAGTTCCTTGTCCAGACGTGATGGGATGGTCGGGATACCGCGTGCGCGCAGATCGTCAATCTCGGCACAATGCGCCTTAAGCGCGACATTGCTGGTTTCAATCGTTGCCGCAAAACGCGCGTTTGACTGGGTATATTCATGCCCGCAATACACCAGCGTATCGCCCGGCAAATCGCGAAATTTTTGCAGGGATTGCCACATCTGATCAGGCGTTCCTTCAAACAACCGACCGCAGCCCAGCGCAAACAGGCTGTCGCCGGAAAACAGGGCCGACACCGCCGGGAAATAAAACGCAATATGTCCGCTGGTATGGCCCGGCACGTCAAACACCTGCCCGGCAAGCGTCCCGATCATAACCTCGTCGCCCTCGGCCACTTTCTGATCCATGCCGGGGATGCGCATGGTTTCGGCCTTTGGTCCGATCAGTTTCGCACCGTATCTGGTAATCAACTGGGCATTGCCGCCGATATGGTCGTTGTGGTTATGGGTGTTGAGAACAAGATCAAGCGTCCAGCCGCGATCTTCAAGCGCACGGATCACCGGGCCTGCTTCGCCCGGGTCGACAATCGCCGTGGTGCCGGTTTCATGACATCGCACCAGATAGGTATAATTGTCGGAAAGACACGGAATGACAAAGACATCGCCTGCGGACATGGCCGACCTCACATATGTGAATGCTGTTTGCGGTAGCCTATCAGCTTGCAGCTTCTTAAAACAATCACGCATCGCGGAAAGTTTTTGCGCTTCTATAGGGTGCTACAGGCGTAAATAAGTTCCCGCCCGTATCACTCGATGCTAGGCTGCTTTCATGCGTCAGGATGTTGTTGATCTTCACCGTTTTTATGCCGGAAGCCTCGGACAGGCCGCGCGCCGTCTGATCCGGCGCAGACTGCGCGTCATGTGGTCGGACGTGCGCGGCATGCGCGTGCTTGGTTTCGGATATGCGACACCTTATCTGCGCCCCTTCATGGGCGAGGCGGAACGCGTGCTGGCTTTCATGCCTGCCCCGCAGGGCTGTGTGCATTGGCCGGTCGGCGAGGATAATCACGTTGCCCTGACCGAAGAAACCATGCTGCCGCTGCCTGATAGCTCGATGGATCGTATTCTGCTGGTGCATCTGGTCGAACATTCCGATTCCATGCGCCGTCTGATGCGCGAATGCTGGCGGGTATTGACGCCTAATGGCCGGATTGTTGTGGTGACACCGAACCGAAGCTCGCTCTGGTCATGGTCGGAAAAAACACCCTTCGGTTTTGGCCATCCCTATAGCGTCACGCAACTTCAAAACCTGATGCGCGAAAACATGTTCCTGCCCGTGCAGCACAGCAGAGCACTTTTCCTGCCCCCGACCCAAATCCGGTTTTTGCTGCGCTGGTCGCAGGCGTTCGAAAATGTCGGATCGCGTCTGTTCAAGGCTTTTGCCGGGGTCTCCATTGTCGAAGCAGGCAAACAGCTTTATGCCAGCACCGGCACCCCGGCACGCAAACGCAGGCTGGTGCATATTCCTGTTTCGGTACCTCCATTGCGCCCGGCCGATGGCAATCAAAGCCATCAGGGCAAGCTTCTGACCTGCGATGAAATCCCTGATAATTCTACCGATAATCCCAAGCTAAAATCAGATTGCCGTCCTGCTGGGGATTGACCTTTGCTGTTGCAATCGCGAAATGTCAAACTTGGCACTCGCAGGACAGACGCAACAGGGTTTGGCACCATCGTGGTGCAGGGAAAAACAAGAAAATAGACAATGCATAACGGGATTGGGAAAAGGGGAATGTGGCTATGGGCCGCGTTCATATCACTGGTATCGTGCGCGGCCTCGGCAAAGGAGCCGATACAGATCGAACTTTTCGGCGAGGAAAACAACGTCCCCTATGCCTATCTCGAAGATGGCATACAGCCTGCCGGGATTTATGTCCGCATCCTGCGCGAGGCATTTGACAAACTACCCGATTACAATGTGACCTTTGCCGCGATGCCGTTCAAACGGGGCATGGATATGCTGCAATCCGGGCAGATCATCGGCTATTTCCCGCCCTATCGCCGCAGTGATCGTGACTGGATCGAACGGTATTCCGTGCCAATCTTGCAGGAAACCGTGGTTGCGATTTGCAACGATGATTATGTCCGAAGCCATATGCTTGATCATTTTCCGCAGGATTTCAAAGGTGCGAAATTTGCCAATAATGCCGGGTATCGTCTGGCGGGGCCTGACTTTTTCACCATGGTGGAGCAGGGCGATATCCAGCTTGAAGAAGCCAACACGACAGCAAGCAATCTGCGCCTTCTGATGGCCGGGCGGGTCGATTGCTATGTCAATGAACGCATGGCCATTCTCGCGGGGTTACGGGAACTTGACATCCCTCCCGAAACCGCGCGGAAATTTAACGAGGTCGCGATTATCGGGCACGAAGCCGGTTATGTCGTGTTTGGCCCGGACCCGAACGGACAGTGGCCCTATCGCGAC
>CBIHMD010000318.1:0-4041 GCA_966210655.1 uncultured Thalassospira sp. | reverse complement strand
ATCCTGATTGATGCGCCGGTCAGCGGCGGCCCGGCCGGTGCCAATAGCGGCAATCTGACGATGATGGTTGGCGGTGGGGATGCGGATGTGGCGCGTGCGATGCCGGTCCTGAATTCACTGGGCGGGAAGATTACCCATGTCGGGCCGGTCGGTGCGGGCCATGCGGTGAAGATCGTCAATAACATGCTGGTGGCAAGCCACCTTCTGACCATGAGCGAGGCGGTGCGTCTTGGCAATGCGGCAGGCGTGACGACGGAAAACCTGATTGCGGCCCTGAATGCCGGGTCGGGCCGCAGTGCGATCAGCGAGGTCAATTATCCGAAATGGGTGATGAACGGCGCCTTTGACAGTGGTTTTACCATGGGACTGATGCGCAAGGACGTGCGGCTTGCCATGGCGCTTGCCAAGGAAAAGGACGTTTCCCTGCCAGTTTCGGGATTGGCCGGACAGATTTGGGCGGCAAGTGCCAAAGTGTTTGCCGATGACGCAGATTTCAACCGTATCACCGAATGTAATCCTGCCGACAAAGGAGCCAAATCATGAGCAGCGATACCAAAATGATGCCGCGTGACTATCACAAGGCCATGGCGCCGTTTTTTGGCAGCGATGAGATCGGAAGCTGGGTCAATGGGGCGATGATGCCCGGACGTGGCGATATGTTCGAACTGATCGATCCGGCGACCGGCAAGGCGTTTTTGACGCTTAAGGATGCCGGGGCGGACGTCGTGGATGCCGCAATGAAGGCGGCCAGTTCCGGGCAGAAAGTCTGGTGGGGCATGACGGCAGCCGAACGTGGCCGGATCCTTTGGCGGATCGGGCAGCAGGTGCGTGATCATCTTGACGAACTGGCGATGCTGGAAACCGTGACGGCGGGCAAGCCGATCCGCGATACAAAGGTCGAGGTGCTTAAAGTCGCGGAGATGTTTGAATATTACGCCGGTTGGGCCGACAAGCTGCATGGCGATGTGATCCCGGTCCCGACCAGCCATCTGAATTATACCCGTCCAGAACCTTATGGCGTGGTGACACAGATTACGCCGTGGAATGCGCCGATCTTTACCGCCGGATGGCAATTGGCCCCGGCGCTTTGTACCGGGAATGCGGCGGTTCTGAAACCATCCGAAATGACGCCGTTAACCTCGCTGGCACTTGGGGTTTTATCCAAAAAGGCCGGTTTGCCCGACGGGGTGATCACGGTTCTGACTGGGCTTGGCATGACGACCGGGGCGGCGGCGACCACCCATGACGTGACGCGCAAGGTTGTTTTCGTCGGGTCGCCGCGCACGGGGGCGATTATTGCAAGTCAGGCCGCACAGAATATTGTGCCCTGCGTGCTGGAGCTTGGCGGGAAATCGGCCAATATCGTGTTTGGCGATGCGGACCTTAAGCGCGCGGTTCTGGGCGCGCAGGCCGCGATCTTTAGCGGGGCGGGGCAAAGCTGTGTCGCGGGATCACGGTTGCTGGTGCAGCGGAATGTGGTTGATCGTTTCCTTGATATGCTGGTCGATGGGGCCAATCGCATTCCGGTCGGTGATCCGATGGATAGCGCAACCCAGATCGGCCCGATCAACAATGACGCGCAATATCAGACGGTGCGCCGGTTGGTGGCGGCTGGTCAGGACGAGGGGGCAGAATTGCTTGCCGGGGGTGTTCGCCCGGATGGCTGCGAGGAAGGTTATTTCCTGCGTCCGACGGTTCTGGGCAATGTGCGCAATGACATGGCGATTGCGCGAGAGGAAATCTTTGGCCCGGTTGTTTCGGTCATTCCGTTTGAAGATGAGGCAGAGGCGGTTGCGATTGCCAATGACAGCAAATTTGGTCTGGCCGGGGCCGTCTGGACGCAATCGGTGGACCGCGCACACCGGGTTGCGGCCAATGTGCGGGCCGGGACGTTCTGGATCAACAGTTACAAGACGATCAATGTCATGTCGCCCTTTGGTGGATTTGGTGCCAGTGGCTATGGCCGATCCAGCGGCAAGGAAGGGTTGATGGAATATATGCAGCCCAAAAGTGTCTGGACCGAAACGGCGGCCAATCCGCCCGCCGCATTTGGCTATGCGCCGGAATAGAGCGCATAACGATCATGGATATCACGAAAAAGGGCCGCATGACGCGGCCCTTTTTTAAGCATTACATATTGGGATAGTTCGGGCCGCCGCCACCTTCTGGCACCACCCATACGATGTTCTGGGTCGGGTCCTTGATGTCGCAGGTCTTGCAATGCACGCAGTTCTGCGCGTTGATTTGCAGACGTTTGCCGCCCTTGACTTCATCGACGACAAATTCGTAAACGCCAGCCGGGCAATAACGGGCTTCGGGCCCGTCATAGACTGCAAGGTTGGTTTCGACCGGAACGCTTGCATCCTTGAGCGTCAGATGGATCGGCTGATCTTCGCTGTGATTGGTGTTTGACAGGAACACCGATGACAGTTTGTCAAAGCTGATTTTGCCATCCGGTTTCGGATAGTCGATTTTCTGCATGTCGGCTGCCGGTTTCAGGCAGGTATGGTCCGCATGGTTTTTGAAGGTCCAGGGGGCCTTGCCGCCCAACAGATAGGTGTCAACGGCACTATAGGCCAGGCCGCCCCAATAGCCCCATTTGGCGAAACTTGGGCGGATGTTTCGCACCTTGTGCAGTTCGGGATAGACCCAGCTGTTTTTCAGCTTCTCCGGGTAGCTTTCCATCGAGGCGGGCGGTGTTTCGGCACTTAGTGCCTCAAACGCGGCCTCGGCAGCGAGCATGCCGGTCTTCATCGCGGTGTGCGATCCCTTGATTTTCGGCACGTTCATGAAACCGGCCGAACAGCCGATCAGACAGCCGCCGGGGAAGACCAGATCGGGGATCGATTGAAAACCGCCTTCGTTCAGCGCACGTGCGCCATAGGAAATGCGACGACCCTTTTCGAAAATCTTGCGGACTTTCGGGTGGGTTTTGAAACGCTGGAATTCGTCAAACGGGCTTAAGTGCGGGTTTTCGTAATCAAGGCCGATAACAAAACCGACCACCACCTGATTGTTATCAAGGTGATACAGGAACGACCCGCCATAGGTGTTTTTATCGAGCGGCCAGCCAGTCGTATGGGTGATTTTGCCTTCTTCGTGAACTTCGGGGTCGACTTCCCAGAGTTCCTTGATCCCGATGCCATAGGTTTGCGGATCGGAATTTTTGCGCAGATCAAACTTTTTGATCAGCTGTTCGGACAGCGACCCGCGGCAGCCTTCGGCAAAGAAGGTGTATTTGGCATGCAGTTCCATGCCCGGTTCGTGGTTCGGGCCGGGTGTGCCATCGCGCGCGATGCCCATATCGCCAGTCGCGATCCCCTTGACCGAACCGTCTTCGTTAAACAGGACTTCGGCGGCGGCAAAGCCGGGATAAACTTCGATCCCCATGGCTTCGGCCTGTTCGCCCATCCAGCGGCAGACATTGCCGAGGCTGACGATATAGTTGCCCTTGTTATGCATCTGCGGCGGGGTGGGGAGCTTGATGCCGCCGGTTTCGCTCAGCATCAGGAATTCATCCTTGCCAGCCGGGACATTCAGCGGTGCGCCGCGTTCTTTCCAGTCGGGGAAAAGTTCGTTCATCGAACGCGGTTCCATCACCGCACCCGAAAGCGTATGCGCGCCGACCTCGGAACCTTTTTCCACCACACAGACGGTGATTTCTTTTTCATGTTCCTGGGCGAGTTGCATCAGGCGAATGGCAGCCGACAGACCGGATACACCGGCACCGACGACAACCACGTCAAATTCCATGGATTCGCGTTCCATATGGCCTCTCTCCTTTGGCTGCCGACCGTTTCGGACTGTTTTCGTCCGTATTGGTCATAAGCCGGTATTCACCGATCAGAGTCTCGCCCAAGCCCTGATTTCTCACATTCATTGGTTAATCGGTATAGGTGTACCGATTTAAGCCGCGTTTGTATATGGTGCAAGTGATCCAAAATCGTTAAAGTCGATTTAAATTCATGCGCCATTCCAACGAGTGCGCCGCAACATACACCGTTCCTGTGTAGATGAGCAAACCAATTACAGATTTTGATG
>CBIHMD010000317.1:0-4047 GCA_966210655.1 uncultured Thalassospira sp. | reverse complement strand
ATGTCTAAGCTTGGTATTCCGACCGATGGCAGCGAAAAGGGTGTTACGGTTCTTAAGCAAGGTTTCAACGTTGATCCGCTGCTGCAAAAGCAGGCAGATTGCATTTCGACCATGACCTATAACGAATACTGGCAGGTTATCGATGCTGGTATCACTGAAGATCAGCTTAAGGTCTTCAAATACGAAGATCAGGGTGTCGCGACCCTTGAAGACGGTCTTTATGTTCTTGAAGACAATCTGAACGACGAGGCTTTCGTCGACAAGATGGGCCGCTTTGTTGCCGCCAGCATGAAGGGCTGGCAGTGGGCGAAGGAAAACCCGGAAGACGCGGCGATGATCGTTCTGGATAACGATGCAACCGGTGCCCAGACCGAAAAACACCAGATACGTATGATGCAGGAAATCGGCAAGCTGCTTGATGACGATGGCAAACTTGACGAGGCGGCCTATCAGCGCACCGTTGATAGCCTTCTGTCGGGCGGTTCCGATCCGGTTATCACCAAAGAGCCGGAAGGCGCATGGACCCACGCGGTTACCGACAAGGCGTCAATGTAACGATCCGATCCCCCGGCAGGTGCAACAATCCTGCCGGGGGCAAACCATCTGACGAAACTGAAAACGGGCAGGGATGCCGGGGCCTTTCCCGCAACTTTCCGGGCCTTACGACAGACTGACAGACAAGGAGCCACCCATGTCCATGGTTATTCGTGGCGGAACAATCGTTACCGCCGATCTGACATACAAATCCGATATCCTGATTGAAGATGGCAAGATCGCCGCGATCGGTCAGAACCTGACCGGGGACAAGGTTGTTGATGCCGACGGCTGCTATGTCATGCCCGGCGGGATTGACCCGCACACTCATCTTGAAATGCCCTTTATGGGCACTTATTCCGAAGACGATTTTGAAAGCGGTACCAAGGCAGCGGTTGCCGGTGGTACGACGATGGTTGTCGATTTCTGCCTGCCGGCACCCAATCAGTCGCTGCTTGAAGCGCTTCAGGCGTGGGATAACAAATCGACCAAGGCGGTTTGCGATTATTCGTTCCACATGGCAATCACCTGGTGGGGCGAGCAGGTCTTTGACGAGATGAAAATCGTTGTCGAGGAAAAGGGTATCAACACTTTCAAGCATTTCATGGCCTATAAGGGCGCGTTGATGGTTGATGATGACGAAATGTTCGCATCTTTCTCGCGCTGTTCGGAACTGGGCGCGATGCCATTGGTGCATGCCGAAAACGGCGATGTGGTTGCGACCCTTCAGCAACGTCTGCTTGATGCGGGCAATAACGGGCCCGAGGCACATGCCTATTCCCGGCCTGTCGATGTCGAGGGCGAGGCGTGTAACCGCGCAATCATGATTGCCGATATGGCGAATGTGCCGCTTTATATCGTGCATGTGTCCTGTGAACCGGCACACGAAGCCATTCGCCGCGCGCGAGCCAATGGTAAACGCGTGTTTGGCGAACCGCTGATTCAGCATCTGATTCTGGATGAAAGTGAATATGCGAACGCGGACTGGGATCATGCTGCCCGCCGCGTCATGTCCCCGCCTTTCCGCAGCAAACTGCATCAGGATGGTCTATGGAACGGTCTGGCATCGGGCAGCTTGCAAGTCGTTGCGACCGACCATTGTGCATTCACGACAAAGCAGAAACGCATGGGCGTTGGTGATTTCACCAAAATTCCGAACGGGACTGGTGGTCTTGAAGACCGCATGCCGTTGCTGTGGACCTATGGGGTCAATACCGGTCGTCTGACGATGAACGAATTCGTGGCAGTGACCTCGACCAATATCGCCAAAATCCTGAATGTCTATCCGCGCAAGGGCGCAATCCTTGTCGGGGCGGATGCGGACCTTGTCGTATGGGATCCGAAGGCATCGAAAACCATCACTGCCAAACATCAGCAGTCTGCCATCGATTACAACGTGTTCGAAGGACATGAAGTCACCGGTCTGCCGCGCTACACCATAAGCCGTGGCCGGATTGCTGCCGAGGAAGGTGTTGTTGTTGGCAAATGCGGTGATGGGGAGTTCGTCCCGCGCGAACCGTACCCGGCGGTCAACAAGGCGCTGTCGAAATGGAAGGAACTCACGTCTCCTCGCAAGGTGGAACGCAGCGGAATTCCAGCGGGCGTGTGATTTAATCCGCACTCAAAGGGATTTGGAAACGGGCGGCCGTCAAGCCGCCCGTTTTATTCAGGCAGGGCTGAAAAGTTTTAGTCCGACAATTCCGGCAAGAACCAGTACGACCGATACAAGTCGACCAACGGATGCAGCTTCGCCCAGAACGATGATCCCGAAAGTCACCGCGCCAACGGCCCCGATGCCTGTCCATATGGCATAGGCAGTGCCCAGCGGGATCGAACGCATGGCAAAGGCCAGTAGCCAGAAGCTTCCAGCCATGGTGACAAGGGTGAAAATTGTAGGGACAGGTTTGGTGAAACCGGCTGAATATTTCAGGCCGGAAGCCCAACAAACTTCAAGAATTCCGGCAATTATTAACGCTATCCAAGCCATTTCGGCCTCCTGCTTGAAGGGGCCGTCCCCGGTCGTCGGATAAACGCATCGCCGGTCGTCCGGCTGCGCGGCAGAAAACTGCGATAGTCTTGATCCAAATTATAAGGACAGAATACCTATATGACAAATGCTCTTTGGGCATTACTGTCATGACAATAGTATCAAATAGGTGGATGTCATCCTGCCCATGCTAATCGAGACGAACCCTGTATCCGAACATCGAAAAGTCGCCGGATTGATCCTTGCCGGAGGTGAAGGGCGTCGTATGGGGGGAGACAAGCCGTTTCGTGAATTGGCAGGCAAACCATTGATTGCGCACGTGATCAGCGCGGCATCCGCGCAATGCAATCATTTGATGATTTCCAGCAACGAAGATGTGGCACGGTTTGCTGATTTCAATCTGCCAGTCGTTCCAGACAGCCCCAAACCAGGACAGGGGCCGTTAGGCGGGATTCTGGGCGGTTTAAGGGCCGTACCCGATGGTATCGACTGGCTGGTATCGTTCCCGGTCGATTGCCCGATTGTGCCCGGTGATATGGCCCTGCAATTGATTAAGGCCGCGACGGATGCCGGCAAAAAAGCAGCCTTCGCTAGCCATGCCGGGCGGGATCATTATCTTTCTGCCGTTTGGCATCGTGATACGGTCGAGATTATTATACGGCAACTGGCTGCAGATGACCGTCGCGTTGGCAGGGCGTTGCGCGGAGCCGATGCTGTTGTCGTCGATTTCCCGGTTGGGCCGGGGCAGAGTACGCCCTTTATCAATATCAATACACTAACCGACCTGAATGCGATGAATGCCATTTAGGCAAGCCTGATCAAGCTGACGGATCGATAATCAGCGAAGGGCGCAGGGGCGCCATGGCTTCCAAGGTTTGTAGCCGTCAAAGAAACTTGCCAGGAACTGATCGACCTTTTGGCGGTTTGCAGCACGGTCGGCTGAGGAGAGGTCCTTGTCATACTTGCTGCAGTTTTTTTCTACAGCATCACCGATCGATTTCCAGTCCGCATGCTGATCATGGCCGGGAAGGCCGGTGGCGATGGCGCACCAACCAACTGCTTCGACGGGGTCACCAAGGGTACGGGCTTCTTCGGCAAGGTAGGCTGCTGCCCGCATTTCACCATGTTCGGCGGCTTGACGCAGATATTGATAACGGGTGGTGTCACTGGCTGCAAACCAGTTGGCAAGCAAGGTAGCCGCACGCGGATCGCCAGCTTCCCATGCGGTGCTCAGATACTGTTTTGCTTGATCGGCCTTGCCCTGATCCATGGCATCAAGGGCAAGCCACAGCATTGCCTGTGTCTGGTTCTGATCGGCAGCCTGTTGATAAATCGACCTGATATCGTCGGGTTTTGCACCGGTTGCTTCCAGTCTTCGGGCGATGACCATGCTGGCATCCGGATTGTAATTGTCGGCTGATGCCTGCATCAAATCCCAGCCACGTTTTTCATCGGCTTTGATGCCGACCCCGTTAATCATCTGACAGGACAGAAAGTACTGCGCGGCAGCGTTACCACCATCGGCA
>CBIHMD010000316.1:0-4083 GCA_966210655.1 uncultured Thalassospira sp. | reverse complement strand
GAAGAAGGGCAGCTTCTTCGCGAGAGAAAAGTTCCGGCAGAAAGACAAAGCCCTGTTCGCGGAATTCGGCAAGTGCCGCTTCGTTGAGTTTCATGACGTTCCTCCGTGTCGCAAGATTTTGATTTTTGTTATGCGACGATGTGCCTTGTTAAGGCGGGTTCTGTGACGGTCTGTGCGGTATCATTCATATGTTTGATCAGGCGATTGGCGGCATTACGGGTATGGGCAATTGCCAATTGTTGAGCCGCCGCACCATCGCCGGCGCAGATTGCGTCGGCGATGGCTTGATGTTCGGTCCAGACGGGATCGGGACCGGTTCCGGTTTGCAGATCG
Organism: uncultured Thalassospira sp.; assembly: GCA_966210655.1. GTDB lineage: Bacteria > Pseudomonadota > Alphaproteobacteria > Rhodospirillales > Thalassospiraceae > Thalassospira. The sequence goes on along the minus strand of CBIHMD010000316.1, from coordinate 3,750 downwards.
GCATGCATGACACGCCGGACCTGCAACCAGATTGCGGCTGATGCCTCGGGCAACAGGGGGTTGCCCGACAGGCGATAGATCGTTTGATGAAACGCGACGTCGGCTGCAACAAGGTCTGCGGTGGAATTGCTGCCCAAGGCGTGGTTTCCCTGTTTGATGGCAGCCCGCAGTGCCGATTTCCGTTCGTCTTCCGGGGCTTTTGACGCAAGCCGGGCGGCAAGCCCGTCAAACGCTTCGCGCAAGTCATAAACGTGCTCGACCAGTTTGGCATCGACCGGGGCGACACGATAACCACGCCGACCCATCGGTACCACCAGTCCGTCACGACGCAACAACCCCAGAGCTTGCAACACTGGTTGCCGCGAGACATTGAGCTCCTCGGCCAAGGCTTCCTGACGCAAAGGTGTTCCGGGAGGGAGAGCACCGGAACACAAGGCATCGACCAAGCGATCATGCACTTCGTCAGTCAGACTTTTACGACCGGAAAGAGGTTCCATCTTCGATCCTTCTTCTACATGCAGAATACTGTATACACTAATTTGAACCATTGGAAGATCAAATCGGTAAAAAATGACTCTGTGGTTGTGCGTGTACCTTAAAACACTGTTTTGGCCGGGCGGTAGCCCAATTGTGTATTGTCGACGGTGTGATGGCGTTCCATGATCATTGCCGAACAACGATAGGGAGACGATGTCATGGCCCGTTTTGTTACTGCCTGTGTTCAGGTAAATGCGCGTGACAATATGAGCGACAATCTTGCGCGTGCGGCGACCTATGCGCGTGATGCCCATGCGGCTGGGGCAACGTTGATTGCGTTTCCGGAAAATGTTTCGATGATGTCGTTTGGCGGAGAAAAGGTCAGGACGGCAGCGTTTTACGAGGCCGATCACCCAGCCCGGACATTTTTCCGCGATCTGGCGGAAGAATTGAAATCGACCCTGATTGTTGGATCTTTGCATGTGAAGGTACCGGGCGAAGACCGGGTGGCCAATCGGTGCTTTGTGATTGGCCCGGGCGGGGCGGTGATCACGTCCTATGACAAGATCCATATGTTCGATGTTGAGCTGGCGGGCGGGGAACGTTACCGCGAAAGCAAAACATTCCGTCCGGGCGATCAGGCGCGGCTTGCCAAAACCGATATCGGGGATATCGGCATCGCGATTTGCTATGACGTGCGGTTCCCTCAGCTTTTCCGTGATTATGCCAAGGCCGGGGCGAAAATCCTGTCGATCCCGGCGGCGTTTACACGTACGACCGGGCAGGCGCACTGGCACAATCTTTTGCGGTCACGCGCGATTGAAAATGGTTGTTATGTGATTGCAGCCGCACAGTGCGGTGATCATCCGGGCAACCGGCAGACCTTCGGCCATTCGCTGATTATCGATCCGTGGGGTGAGATCCTTGCCGATGCGGGGACCGATCCCGGCTTTATCATCGCCGAGATCGATCTGGACCGGGTGGAAGATATTCGGCGGATGGTGCCGTCGCTTCATAATGACCGGGCATACAAGCCTTGCTGATTTAAGCAGCATTTCGCAGGTGGTCAGGTATAGCTGACCACCTCGAACTCGATACCGTTTTCATCGTCGAAATAGAACCGTCGGCCGGGCTCGTAATCCGCGTGATTGTGGGTTTTATAGCCGCTGGCGAGGATTTTCTTTTCGGTCGCGTCAAGGTCGTCCACCACGACACCGATATGGTTCAATCCGCCGCGCGTGCGATAGGAATTTTCGTCGGAATTTACCGGTGTTCCGCTGGAATAGATGGCGACATAGCTTGTCTCGTTGCCGACGTGATAGGTGACGCCGTTATCCTTTGACGGCCCGTTCCAGCGGACATGCCAACCGAACCAGTCACATAATTGTGCGGCGGTTTTGGCCGGATCGGAGACGGTGAAATTCACATGTTCAAGAAATGCGATACCCATGGCGTTCTCCTTTGTCTTTCAATGCAATCACATCCTGTGTAATTCCTTAAGTTAAGCTGAGGTCAAGGAGAAAATGCAGAGCGGATCATGACCGTTCAGGTGCCGTTCAAGTACCGGTCACGCGGTTTCACGAAACAGTGTCGCAACGTCATTTTACCTTTGGTATCGCTTTTTGCAGTCTTGAGACATCGAGACAGCAAACGGAGTTTTAAAGGTGATGTTCAAGCAGATTTTACTGGCCTCTTCGCTGATGATTGCGGCGTCGGGTGCGGCTTTGGCGGGGGAGCAATATGTCGATGAAACCGGCTTTGCGATCAGCGGCTATGACCCGGTGGCCTATTTCGATCTGAAACAATCGGAACCGGGTGGTGCACAGCCCGGCGCCGTGCCGGGCCGTTCCGATATTACGGCTGATTATAACGGTGCGACATGGGCGTTTGCATCCGAGGAGCATCGCGAGATGTTCGTTGCAAACCCGGAAAAATATGCGCCGAAATATGACGGGCATTGTGCCTATGGCGTGGCACAGGGCGGCAAGGTTCCGGCCAACCCGAACCTGTGGCGGATTGTTGACGGGGCGCTTTATCTGAATATCACGCCGACGGTTGTTGGTTTTTGGAACAGCGATATCAATGGCAATATCGACAAGTCCGAAGGTAACTGGACGTCACTTGAAGCCAAGGGCGCATCCGATAAAAGCTGGATGGCAATTGCGGACAATAACGGCACGTATGCAGGCACTGCACCGATCAAATAAAGCAACCTGATCGGTAAATGAAAACCGGCCCCAAGCGGGGCCGGTTTGACGATGTTTTGTTTAAGGCAGGGATCAGCTTGCGATTTCGCCGCCGCCCTGCTTGGTGATGGCAACCACCGACGGGCGCGGCGGAACGCCATCCTGAAAGTCCGGCCAGCGGGTGCTTGGTTCGTCATAGGTTGAACCGTCTGCAGGGTGCTGAACTGCGACAAACAGGGTCGTGCCATCCGGGGTGAATTCCGGACCGCACATTTCGGCACCTTCCGGGCAGGCGAAGAAGAATTTGGTCAATGCGCGACCGGCACCTTCAACGTCTGCGGCATGCATGCCGTCTGGAATATCCGAGCTTGGCGCACCGTCGGTGGAAATCCACAGACGGCCTTTCTGGTCAATCGCGAGGTTATCCGGGCAGGACACCCAGCTTTCGGCACCGGGGTGATAAACGGCTCTGTCATCGGTATTGGCCGGATTGCCGCCAAGCAGGAAGATATCCCAATTGAAGGTATCGGCGGTGTGGTCCGCATCCTTGCCCATGCCACCCGGAGGGGTGAGTTCAAGAACATGACCATGGATGTTGTCAGCGCGCGGATTGACGATGTTCGGTTCCTTGCGCTTCGAGTTGTTGGTCAGCATGACGTAAATCTTGCCGTTGATCGGGTTCGGTTCGACGTCTTCGGGGCGGTCCATCTGGGTCGCACCCAGAAGATCGGCCGCGCGACGGGTTTCGATCAGGATATCGGCCTGGCTGTTGAAATCGTTTTCGGCGGTCAACGGGCCGTCGCCATGGATCAGCGGCATCCAGTTGACGGTGCCGTCCTCGTTGAATTTGGCGACATAAAGCGTGCCGTCTTCGAGGATGTCCATGTTGGCCGCGCGGTCGTTCGGATTGTATTTTTTCGACGCGACGAATTTATAAAGATAGTCGAAGCGCTGATCGTCGCCGGAATAGGCAACCACTGAGTTATCCTTATTCAGGAAAACGGTGGCACCTTCGTGCTTGAAGCGGCCAAGGGCCGTGCGTTTTTTCGGGGTCGAGTTCGGATCGAACGGGTCGATCTCCACGATC
>CBIHMD010000315.1:0-4108 GCA_966210655.1 uncultured Thalassospira sp. | reverse complement strand
ACAATACGCATTAAACATTATATCATTACTTTACATTACTTATGCAAGTTGCTCAGAATGATGCAATTGAGCAAGGCAGTTGTAATATGTAGAAAACGCAGGTAACGTAAGTTACTCCAAAATTTTTGAATGCGCTGCATATCAATGGTTTCAGGCACATATTGGAGCGCCTGAACTTAATAAGGAACCCCGCGTGCCAGCCTCGAAAAGAACTGAAAAGCTTCAGATTATGCTCGACGACGATGAACTTAAATTCATCGACGACTGGCGGTTTGAGCATCGCATGCCGACCCGGGCAGCAGCCATTCGCGAGCTGATCCGCCGTGGCCTGGTCGCCGAGGACGTGGAAGATCCGGAAACCGAAGGTAAAACCACCACCGATTTCCGTATCGAACCGGAATAATTCAAAGAGAATTCTCGGATATCTTGTTAAAAAGCCCGGCGAATTGCCGGGCTTTGTTATTTTACACACTCATATTTCATCAGATTACGGGACAGATTTTCTGTCGGCATCTTGCCCCTTTACCGGTTTCTTGCCTTCAAAAAGCCGGGCGATCCCAGCGCCAAAACCAAGAACCAGCAACCAGAGACCGTAATAACGCAAGGCGCGTGAAATCCCGATGGCAATCACAAACAACCAGAAGGGATATGTCGTTGCCCCGGCTGCAAGGGCAGCAAGCTGCATCGGCACTGGCGTGATACTGATCGCAAAAACAACCCAGAAGCCACCGGCCTCGAACCGTTGCTCCACCTCTTGAAATTCCTGCTGCCCGCCTGCCATTTCAATAAGGGGTCGGATAAATTCATCCGAAAGCCCATAAGCAATCAGATATAGAAAAACAGCCCCTGCGATGCTGCCTAGCAAGGTCACTGTCGCGACAATAATGCCTCGCCGACGCGATGCGGCCATGATTGGTGCGATAAGGATTTCAATCGGGATAGGAATAATGGTGGTCTCAAGAAACGACGCAACAGCAATACCACCAAGTCCCTTGCGCCCGGCAGCCAGCTTTTCCAAACGCAGTTGCCAAAAACGCCACCACTGCGCAAGGCTGCTCTTTTTTCGATTTTTTTGTTCTTTTTCCATGGACGCCTTTGACTGAACAAGGTCAAACGAGCAACGGCCCGCCCCTGAGGGCGGGCCGCCGACACCCGGAACACCACTTCACCGAGTTAAGGTTGTGATGTCTTATTCGGTGGCGTGATCATCCGAGAGCGCCTGCTCGGCATTATCAAGCGCCTCAAGTGTATTGGTTTTCACGGTTTCCCAGGTTTCAGCCGATGCATCCTTGGCATTTTCATACGCCTCGTTCAGATTCTCACTGGCGCCATCCCATGTCGAAGAAAGATCATCGACGGCCTCCTCGCTATCGTCGCTTACGCGCGCGGAGACCTCGTCATATTTCTCACCAAGCTGGTTGGATTTTTCCTCAACCCACGCCAGAAACTCGTTTTTCTCTTCATAGGTGAATTCCTTGGCCTGTTCATATTCGGCCCCGGCTTTATCACCCATTTTTTCGGCGTCCGATTTCATTGCGTCGTCGGTTGCCATCGTGCCTGTCTGGTCCGGGCTTTTCTGTGCATCTGCATAAGCCGGTGCAGCCACCGCAACAGACATCATAATAGTACCAGCCATCAGAACAGTCTTGCTAAGCATCACAACCTCCTGGTTATTAAATAACAGCGCTTTTTGTTTAGCACTGCTTATCGTTTCAAACGGGTGGTGCAAAAGAATGTTCCAATTGTGTTGATTTTAATTTCTGGAACCTTTGTTTTTTGCTGACGTTTTTATAGCAAGCGTTCGGGATATGCCCGACCGCCCGATACCGGGTCAGGGGCAGAGCAACAGAACGTGAAAAGAGATACAGGAGTTACAAATGGCACACAGCAGTATGCAGAGCGTTGCGAAAGAATTTCCGGTCAAGACTGGTGTCGACCGTAAAGACCGTCGCGAACTGGCCAAGATGCTGACCAAGATCATTGGCTCGTCGCACGTACTGTATGCCAAGATTCGCGGCGTCCACTGGAACGTGGTTGGTCCTGCGTTCTATTCGATTCATAAGATGACCGAAGAGCAATACGAGGACCTGAACGAAGCGATTGACGATATGGCAGAGCGCATTCGTGCAATCGGCTTTCAGGCACCTGTCGGTCTGGCCGAAATGATGGAACATTCCGTCATCAAGGATCAGACCAAACTTCTTCCGGCCAATGACATGATCAAGGAACTGGTTGAGGACCACGATCATATCTCGCGCCTGTTGCGCGACGGTGTGGCAGAGGCCGAAGCAGCAGAAGACGTCAAAACCGCCGACCTTCTGACAGATCGCCTTGGTGTTCACGAGGAAGCGGCATGGATGCTTCGCGCAACCATTTCCTAAGCCACCTGTTACAAAACCGGCGCCTGATTGGCGCCGGTTTTGTGTCGCAATCTTGCCGTTCTAGTTCCCTATCCTTATCCTGACCGACAAGACTTCCCGCCCTATATGGCAGAGGCTCCAGATGAAATCGACCGATCTGACTGGCAAGGTTTGCATTCTTCTGACACGTCACAAGATGCCCGATGAATGGCGCGATAGTGGCGCGCAGCCTTTGCGCGAGATATTCGAGGATGCCGGTTACACAGCCGAGCTTGAACTGTGTGACGATCCTGGCGCGATGAACGCCTTTATCGATACGTCATGCGTGGTTGGCGATGTCGTCGTTATCGGGGGCGGGGATGGCACGATCAATGCCGTACTGGACGCGGTAATCAAGGCTGGGGTGGTCATGATCCCCCTGCCGCTTGGCACGGCCAACGATTTTGCCCGAAGCCTTTATATTCCTGATGATATCCTTCAGGCCGCACGGGCCACGATTAACGGGCAAATTGCCATGCTTGATATCGGACGGGTCAACGGCCAAAGCTTTGTCAATGCGGCAAGCATCGGGGTTCCGGCCGATGCCAGAAAACGCATCGATCCGAATTTGAAACGGTGGACCGGCGCGATCAGCTACGCCGTGGCAAACTGGCAAAGCTGGCATGAAATGAAACCGCTGGAACTTAGCGTTACATGCGGGAAAAACCCGCCACAGGATTTGAAACTGCGCCAATTGACGGTTACCAACGGTCAGTATTTTGGCGGTGGCCTGCGCCCGCGCGAGAACAAGCGCCTTGATGATGGTAAACTTCACATGTTTGCCATTCAGGCCAATGTTGACACATTATCAGGCATGGATATCGCTGCCGAATTGCTATTCGGCTCGATCGATGACAGCAATTATGCCATCAGTCAGGAATGCGTTGAAATCCACGTCGAAGGGGCTGAAGGCGAACCGATCCTGGCGGACGGCGAAATCATCAGCAAACTGCCAGCCCGCTTTACGCTGGTGACAAAAGTCTTTCCGGTTTTTGCGCCAAATGCCTTTCACGGCGAAACGGACCGGAATGCATCATTTCACGATCAGGAAGTCGTCAATGACATTGCCCTTGATGCGCTTGGGCTTTCGCTGCGTCTGTCGGCCATCTACCCACTGGCAACCGATAGCAGCATGAAGGCGATCTGCCATGACACAGCCAATTATTTGCGCGATATCAATCGTCGCCTTGAACTGGCATTACGTCCATATGGCTTGCCGACATCGTCGCCCGATCCGGATTTGCACAGTCTGGAACAATTACGAGACCGGGCAATGTCATGGATGCTGCCCGACGCCGATCAACGGCTTGCGCGCGGGTTAAAAACCCAGTCGGCCTTGATCAATGATGCACTTGCGGCATGCGCCATCGATAAAGTGCCTGACGACATAGCCGCACCTCTGGCAGATATGCAAAAGCTGATCGAGAATTTGCAACAGCAACTGCACGATTTTCAGGAATAGCAAAATCCGAAATCGTGCCTTTCCCGTCCGGCCCAGACTTAGTCTTCCAGCCCGGCCAGACTGCGGGCAAATGATTTTGCCTCGAACGGGCGGAGGTCCTCGGCACTTTCGCCCACCCCGATCGCGTGAACCGGCTTGCCAAATTTCTCGGCCAGCGCAACGACGACACCGCCCTTTGCGGTCCCGTCAAGTTTGGTCACGATCAGGCCGGTGACACTGGTGGCCTCTGAAAATACCTCGACCTGGG
>CBIHMD010000314.1:0-4141 GCA_966210655.1 uncultured Thalassospira sp. | reverse complement strand
CCCCTTGGTCAACTGCCGGGCTGGCACCACCAATAAAGGATGCACCTTCCGATGCACCACGATGGCTCCAAAGCGTATCACCGGTCATTGCATTCAACGCGACTGTCTGGTTATCGACCGTCACGACAAAGACGCGCCCGCCACGGACTGTCGGCGCACCGCGCATCGGGGCGGTCACCTGCGAACGCCACATGACGGTCGCACTTGGCGCATCAATCGCGATGACCTCGGCAAAGCCGGTCGTCGCGTACAGAATACCGTTTTCATAGGCAAGACCACCGCCCAGAAGGGTGCTGTCCTCATCCTCGTCCTTCGCCAGTTCAAGCGACCAGATACGCTTGCCGGATTTGGCACTGAAGGCACGAACAACGGCATCGGCATCAATGGTAAAAACAACACCGCGCGCAACAATCGCCTGATTCAGCAGAAGATTGTCATCCATCGACCCTTCGCCGATACCAACCGACCAGTCCTGACTGAGAACATCCTGTTCAAGGCCGACATGATGCAGGGCATGGCTTGGCAGACCACCATTCTGTGGCCAGTCGACCATCGGCTCCGGTTCCGGCAGGACCACACGCTGGTCGCTTAGTGCCACATCGGGCTGAACCGTGCTTTCAAGCGACAGCACGGAAAGACGTTCACCAGGAAGCGGCGGATCTTCGGATTCACCGAACCAGCCGGAACATGCCGAAACGGCAACCGACATGCCCATGACGCACAAAAGGGATTTAATGTTGCGTGGTCTCAAAACCATATCCTCTGATCCAGTCCCTGTGAACAGGTCGCCGCCTTCCTTACGCCAATCAGGCGTCAACGGCCTTCAGAATTTCACTCGCGCGTGCACGCATGCCCGACGGTGCTTCGCTGTCATCGGCGATTTCGGTCAACAGCGGCTTGGCTGCATCGATTTCACCAGCAGCAATATGCAACATCGCAATCATTTCACGCGCAGAGTAGTACCAGGGATTTTCCGGCACAGCGATTGGTTCAAGACGCGCAATCAGGTCTTTTGAATTTGCATCATCGGCATTGTTCATCGCGATCTGAACCACGGCAAGATCACGATAAATCTTTTCGACGTCGCTGTTACCTGCGATTGCCTCAAGCTCGGCCACGGCAGAATCCTTTGCTCCGGCCCGCAGATAGACAGCAGCCTTCTGGAAATGGCCAAGGGCAACAAAGCCGGCATTGCCATCCGCGATGATCGCGTCAAGCGCACCGAGTGCCGCATCCTGTTTCTCTTCGCCTGCCTGTGCCAGTTCGATGGCGTTTGCCATGCGCGTACCGTTTTCGATGCGCGAATTTTCCTCGTAGCTTTTCCAGCCTTCACGTCCGGCAACACCCAGCACGATCACGGCGGCCACGCCAACGATGTATTTGCCGTATTTGCGCCACAGCGCTTCATTGCGCTCGCGCTTGAGGTCTTCTTCGACTTCCTGGAAAATATCAACCACGAAAACCGCTCCAATCCGATCAAAAGAAAGCGGGCAACCTGCCCGCTTGTCAGAATTAATTCCGGCAAGGATTTAACGCGCCAGTACGCAAGGGGTCAAGTCCGCTGGACATCCCGAACCGCCATTATCGCAATTAAATCCTGCAAGTCCGGTTTTCACGCCCCAAAGGGCCCCTGATCACCGTGTTTTGAGGATGGAAACACATATCGCAGGAAAGAATTGCCGCCTGCGATATATGACCTCGCCTGAAAACGAACCGGAACCATTACCGGAATGAATTTCTGTGCCCGGATAATCGGTAAAACCGGCTGAAATGTGGCCAAACGGCCCCGACATCAAAAAGGACTTATGGATTATCCAAAACGGCACGTGGATTGCATTTGTAAATTCGGGAAACGGAATTTTAATCGTCACCGGGCAAATAGTGACCGGTCGATGCACGGAGATCAGGATGAAAAGTTTGCACAAGGCGCAAAGCCGTCAAGAGGCGAAACGGATGATCCGTCAGCGCGTTCTGGCTGGATTATTCGCAACGCTGCTTGGTGCCGGGGTCTCTGGCTGTGATACCAGCGCATCCGACATTGCAGGCACCAACCTGTTTACCGGCGTTGAATGGTATATCGCCCTTGACGTTGTCAGCATCATCAATACCGACAAAACGCTTGTCGATCATGTCGTTTCCCTTTCGACCGGCAGGGATTGTTCAACAATCCGCAAGATTGACGGCAAATCCTATTGCAAAAAGGACCCGGTTCCCGAACCGCCGCTTTATTGCTATCGCACCCTGGCTGCGGTCAGCTGCTATCGTACGCCCGATCCTTATAATACCGGTGCCCAGACCGTTGACTGGCCGCCGACCCGGTCCCGCAGCCTGTAAACCGCTCAACCATCTGAAACTCCAAAGACATTCGTAAAAACTTTGCCGCGGCAGCCTATTCAAACTTGAGGCTGCGGACAAAGCGCGCTACCGTGTCACAAGGGCGTCACAAATGCCCGAACCCGGCCTTCTGAAATTACGTCCGGAGAAAGACATGGGTACATTGTTCAATCTGGCTCAATACCGCAAAGCCAAAAGCTTTGTGCATTTCGACCGGACTGAACTGATGCAGCTCATGAACACCTATTCCAGACAGGTCGCAAGCGGTGCATGGCGTGATTACGCCATCGACCATCTTGACGGCATGGCCATGTTCTCCATCTTCCGTTCCTCGCACGAAACAGCCATATTCACCGTCATCAAACTTGGGTCGGATCACAAGAATGCCGGGCATTTCGTAGCTCTTCACAGCGGTGAAAAGATCAAGCAAAGCTCAGAAATACAGAACGTCCTTGATGCCGTTGAAAAACGCGCCCGCAAAGTCGTCCCGCTGTTCAAATCCCGTTAAAGATCGGTTCCGCCTTTTGCCCCACTCCATTTTTGTATTCCGTGCCTCCGTTCGCGGCATTCGCCCTTTTGCGTGCGGCCTGCTTGCTCTGGCATTCGCATGTCACGCGCTCCCGGCCCAGGCAGATTACACAACCGGCTATAAAGCCTATCAGGCCGGCAATTATGAAATGGCCCGTGCGCAATGGCGCATTGCCGCACAGGAAGACGATCCCCGCGCACAATATGCCCTTGGCCTGCTTTACTATCGCGGACTTGCCGGACCGCAGGATTACCGGCAGGCTGCCGAATGGTTTGCACTGGCCGCACGCGCCAATCATCCCAGTGCGATCTACTATCTTGGCCTGATGTATTTCAATGGCTGGGGGCTGCGCTATGACCAGTTCCGCGCAACCGACTTCTTCAAGCGTGCCCTTCGTGCCGCGCCCGACAATTCCGATGCAGCCTTTTTGATTGGTGAACAATATTTTCACGGGCGCGGGGCAGAACAAAACTATGTTGAAGCCGCCCATTATTACAGGATCGCCGCCGAAAACGGTATGCATGCCGCCCAGTTTTTATTGGGCGCCATGACTGAACGCGGCTGGGGTGTTGAACCCGATCATGCCGATGCCTATTACTGGCTGCGCCGTTCGGCACTTGGTCCCCTGACCCTGCCGCCCGGTGTCGAACTTGAAATGAACCCGGCAACCGCAATCACCAATCTGGAACCAAAGCTGCGCCTTGAAGAAATAAGACGCGTCGATAAACGATTGCACGAACTGGCAGTTCCCTGAGCCCGAATATCAAAAGGCCGCCCCAAGGCGGCCTTTTGCATAACATTCAATCAGATACGGGATCAGAAAAATGCTTCGTCCCAGGTACCGCGTGTCGCGGCCTTTGAATACTCGGTCGCACGGTTTTCAAAGAAGTTGGTGTGCTCTACCGCATTCAGCATCGCGTCCATCCATGGCAACGGGTTCTGTTCTATCCCGTATTGCTCTTCAAGGCCAAGCTGGCTAAGGCGGCGATCCGCGATATAGCGGATGTACTTCTTGATATCTTCTGCGGTCAGTCCCTGCACAGCACCGGCTTCGAACGACAGATCGATAAACGCGTCTTCGTGGCTGACGATGGTTTTACAGGCCTCAATCAAGTCGCTGCGCATTTCGTCATCCCAGATTTCCGGATTTTCTTTGCAGAATGTCCGGAACAGGCGAATGATGCTTTCGCAATGCAAGCTTTCATCGCGAACCGACCATGTCACGATCTGCCCCATGCCCTTCATCTTGTTGAAGCGCGGGAAGTTCATCAGCATCGC
>CBIHMD010000313.1:0-4156 GCA_966210655.1 uncultured Thalassospira sp. | reverse complement strand
CTGTCCCCCTTTATTCCCGCCGCCCTCATATTTGGGATCGCCATCCTGATCGCCGGGGGATCGGCCAGCGCCATCTGGGAACAGCAGATATCCCTATCAGCCCGCACCGGGCAAAGCATCCAGATCGGTCCCTATAACCTGCAATACGAAGGTGTTGCACTGTTGCCCGGCGAAAACTTCGCCACACGCAAGGCGACTTTTATCATCTATCGCAACGCCCAGCCGATCGCCGAACTGTTTCCCGAAGTTCGCTATTATCCGATCCGCGGCATTGAAACCAAGGAAGCCGACATCTGGCACGGGCGCGACGGGGATTTGCATGTTTCCGTTGGTGAACGGGCCGAAGACGGCGGACGCGTAGTTACCGTCCGGTTCCTGCCGATGATGCCCTGGGTTTGGGGTGGAATGTTACTGATGCTGATTGGTGGTGCCATCAGCCTCTGTACGCGCATTTTCCTGCGCTATAAGAAGAACGGAGTTCCCGCTTCATGAGATTCTGGATCGCAGTCATCCCGCTGGTGCTCTTTGCAGCCCTTGCCGGTGTCTTTCTGATGAATATCGGTAAGGATTCATCGGTGGTGCCATCCGCCCTGCTCGACAAACCGGCACCGGATTTCCAACTGCCTCCACTGCCCGGTCGCGACCAGGGATTGTCACGGGCCGATATTTCAAAGGGCGAAGTTTCCGTGCTGAACGTCTTTGCCAGTTGGTGCATTCCGTGCCGCGCCGAACATCCGCTGATCAAGCGCCTTGCGCGCGAGGCCGACGTTCCGGTTTACGGTCTGAATTACAAGGAAAAGGACCCGCAGGACGGTGTGAACTGGCTTGCGGAACTTGGTGATCCCTATACCGCCGTTGGCATGGATCTGTCCGGGCGGACCGGCATTGATTTTGGTGTCTATGGCGTGCCGGAAACCTTTATCATCGATGGCAGCGGGCAAATTCGCTACAAGCATGTCGGTCCGGTCACCAATGAAGTGCTTGAAGAAGTCCTGCTGCCGAAGATTGCGGAGTTAAAGGGATGATCCGTCGAAATTCTTCACTGTTTGTGGCCTTCGTGATCCTGCTGGGTCTGCATACTGCCCCCGCCCTTGCGGTCAACCCCGATGAAATGCTGGCCAATCCCAAGCTTGAAAATCGCGCACGCGATATCAGCCAGGAACTGCGCTGTCTGGTCTGTCAGAACCAGTCGATTGATGATTCCGATGCCGATCTGGCGCGTGATCTGCGCATTCTTGTCCGCGAACGGCTTGTTGCCGGTGACACCGACGAAGAAGTCATCGATTACATTGTCGAACGCTATGGTGATTACGTTCTGCTGAACCCGCCGCTGAAACCCGAAACCTATATCCTGTGGATCAGCCCGGCGGTTCTTGCGTTCCTTGCCCTGATTGCCGTTATTGCCTTTTACCGCCGCAAACAGCGCGAAGACGGCGCAGGCCCGAAATCACTTTCCGATCAGGAACAGAAACGGCTTGATGAAATCCTTGGTACGTCACAGGATCGCTCGTAACGATGCAGACCGGTTGCCCTGCATATAGCATTGCCACCCTGCGAGGTTCCCTGTGATCTGGCTTGGCCTTGTCATACTTGCCGCTTTTTGCGGGCTTGCGATTTATGCCAGCCTGCCGCGCCGTCATGGCAAATCGGGTGATGCGGCCCCCCCCGATACTAGCCCCGATACCAAACGTGCCTTTGGCCCCGCGGCCCGTATCGGCTTTTCCACCCTACCGGTTGTTGCCGCCGTCATTCTTTATTCCGCGATTGGCACGCCGGAAATTCCGTCACGGCCCTATTCCGAACGCGCAGGCGAACGTAACCTTGCCGCGGCGGCCGCCGCCGCAACCGATGTGACCGATCCCGATTTCCAGACCGATCAGCAGATCCGCCGTCTCCTCAGCCAGATTGTCCTGTCGCTCGAAGCCAATCCCCGCAACCTGCAGGGCTGGGTTGTTCTGGCACGCGGATCATTGCGTCTGGGTGATGTGGAACGTGCGGTCGCGGCCTTTGCCCGTGCCTATGCCCTGTCGGGGCACAATCCGCTGCTTGCCATCGAATATGCCGACACGCGCATCACCGCCCAGCAAGGCCAGATTGACAAGGTTTCCCGCGATCTGATCCTGCATGCCCTTGGCCAGATGCCAAACCATCAGCTCAGCCGCTATTACTATGGCATGATGTTAAAACAGCAGAACAAGTATCAGCAGGCCCTGAATGTCTTCACCGATCTGTATCGCGACATTCCAAAGGACGACCCGCTCAGTGGTGCCGCCGAGGCGGAAATCCAGTTGCTGAACGCGGAAATCGCCGACGCCACCGAAGTCGAACCGAACTAGGGTCCAACCCCAAACCATCCGCTATTGCATGATCAGGGTACAACCGGTTTTCGCTGCCAATTCCGGGTCGCACTGCGGGTCGGTACAAATCATGTCGAATTGCTCCAGCTTGGCAAACAGCATGGGCTTGATGACATTGAACTTTGTTGAATCAACAACAAGGATTTTATTGACGGCCGTTTTAAGGACCGCCTGTTTGATGTCAACTTCATGCGGGTTGGAACAACTCACCCCACGGCTGATATTGACTCCGCCCGCGGACATGAAAGCAGTATTGATGTTCAGGTTCAAAATGGCATTCACGCTGTTGCTATCGGCAAAGGATGCCGACGACGCGTGATACATCCCGCCTAGCATGATGACCCGCAAGCCCGGCTTTTTGCACAGTATTTCGGCCACATTGATCGAATAGCAGATCGCTGTGATATCCCGGTTTTCGGGCAACGCATTTGCCAGATAGGGAATGGTCGTGCCGCAATCAAGAAAAATAGTGTCGCCCGACTTTACATAACGGGCGGCAATCTGGCAGGCCGTCCGCTTAAGATCGGTATGGGAACCGCGTTCGCGGTCCATGATATATCCAAGTCCACCGGCCGCTGGCGACTTCAGTGTGATATATCCCCCCATATATGTGAAAATGTTATCACAATTGGCAACATCACGGCGGACCGTCATTTCCGAAACGCCAAGAAGGTCGGCGGCATCCTTCAGGCGGATCACATTGCTGACCTCCAGATTGCGGGTCAGTATCTCTATACGGTCCAGCGATTTGGTCGACATTCAGACTCCATTAACGGTCGAAAAGCTGACTGTCGTCAGTTATGCTCTGACTGGCACGATGCCGCCACATTTAAAGCGATATTCTCGGAAAAACAATCCAACCAAAGGTTTACCAAGGGCCGCCGGATGATAGCCCGGCCGGACAGAGAATAATTTAATCAGGCTCCGGCAAAACATGATTTTGCCTTGACCGGATGTTAGCTGGGTGACAGGATCATTTCAATAAATGTTACAAATTTAACAAAAAGACGACTTTGAATCGTCGTCTAGGGAAACGTTAAATGTCGAATGGTCAAAATCCGGTCGCGGCTGCCGACCTTGCCGCCTATATTGATCACACCCTTCTGGCTGCCGATGCCACCCCTGATCAGATTGTCTCCCTGTGTGCTGATGCGCGAAAACACGCCTTCAAGGCTGTCTGCGTCAATCCGATCTTTATTCCACTTGTGGTACGTGAACTGGCCGATACGAATGTTCTGGCCTGCTCGGTCGTTTGTTTCCCGTTTGGGGCAGATCCGGTTTCGGCCAAGGTATCTGAAACCCGCTGGGTCGTTGAACAGGGTGCGCGCGAAGTCGATATGGTGATCGCCCTTGGCCTGCTCAAAGCTGGCGATACCGATGCGGTGCGCGCCGATATTGCCGCTGTCAAGGAAGCCTGTGGCGATGCAGTGCTCAAGGTGATTATCGAAACAGCATTGCTGACAGACGAACAGAAAATCCTTGCTTGCGAACTGTCCAAACAGGCTGGTGCCGATTTCGTCAAAACCTCGACCGGTTTTGCCGGGGGTGGCGCCACGACCGAGGATATCGCCCTGATGCGCAAAACCGTTGGCCCGGATATCGGGGTCAAGGCATCAGGCGGTGTTCGTACCACCGAAGACGCTTTCAAGATGATTACAGCCGGGGCATCGCGCATCGGTGCCAGTGCCAGCATTCGTATTATCGGTCAGTAAACGGTGCCAGTGGTCGCATCCCGGCCGCCGGCAAATTGCCGTTTTCGGAACGTATCGCGTGAAAAGCCTTGGCTTTCATGCCAATAA
>CBIHMD010000312.1:0-4158 GCA_966210655.1 uncultured Thalassospira sp. | reverse complement strand
ATTCGGCAAGTCACGCGTTTAACCGGATCTACAAACCGCTGCTTGATCAGCTTAACCTGACCTATCCGCAATATCTGGTGATGGTGACGCTGTGGCAGGAAGACGATCAGGCGGTGCGCAATATCGGCGACAAGCTGTTTCTGGAATCAAGCACCCTGACACCGCTTTTGAAACGGCTGGAGGCCGCAGGTCTTGTCCTGCGCAAACGCGATCCGAAGGATGAACGCTCGGTGCGGATCACCCTGACCGATGCGGGCCGCAAATTACGTGAAAAGGCAAAGGAAGTGCCGCCTTGCGTCTTTGAAGCCAGCGGCCTTGACGAAACCACCGCCAAACGCATGATTGATGATCTGGATACCATGCGAAACCAGCTTGAGGCGAATGTACCGATCAAATAAGAACTAACAACCGTGACACCAGAACCGATTAGCGGGCGGCCTTCTTGTCCCGGTGATAGGATAGCGCCCAGCCAAGGCAGGTCTTGATCGGATCGCTCGGGATCGGCTGATCAAGTGGCAGGATGATCGCCCGGTTGCCCTCGCATTCCAGAATGCCGTCAAAATGGCTGCGCACCCGGTCGATCAGATCGGTATTGCAATTGAAATAGATCGCAACCGTGGCGGACGACTTTGCTTTCCAGCCGGCGCGAATAGTGGTGCCCGACCCGGACGGTGTCAGCCACGCGGGTTCACCCCATTTAAGCGCCTCGGTGATTGGACCAATTGCCGGGTCGGTAGCAGCCAGATCGAAAATCCATTCGCGGATCATCCTCAATGCTTTGTCGGCATCGTCGGGATAGCTGGCAAATTTGGCCTCAAGGCTGGGCAACGTAAAGGGACGGGGCGTCATCAGACAGACTGGATCAGAAGCCAGATTGCAGCACAACCCAGCACGACATGCTGGATCACCATGGCGGGCGCAATCAGGGCAAGGGTACCGGTCAGCGTTCCCCATGCGTGCAGAATGCGTGCAATGACAAAAGCCGCGGCAATCAGCCAGATGATGCCCGATGTTGCCAGAACAGCTTCGAGGGCCAGCACAACCAGAATGCAGAAAGGTGCATTTTCGGCAAAGTTTCCATGCGCCCGGATACGGCGCAGCAGGGCCTTGTCGCCGCCATCGCCAAGCGCGAGTTTAAGGTCGCGCCGCCGCAGGGAAACATTCAAGCTAAGTGCAATAAGCATCAGGGCAAAGATACCGGTCAGGCAAACGGTTACAGGGATCGGCAGCATGGCTTTTGTCCTTTATCGCGTTGAGATCGAACAGCTTTGCCTGATTGACCGGGGCGATGCAAGGGGCTGCGTTAACCCGGGATAACATCCGGGGTAAAAACAGGCCGGAGAAATTCCCGACCTGTCTGTGCCATGATCATAGCGTTGCGAATAATGTGCTATTCGGCGGCCTGCAATATGGGGGGATTGCGGACTTCCTTGCCCGGGTCGTCATTTTGGGCACGTTTCATGGCGGTGATGAACTCGCCGATCTTGCCATTCAGGAAATCTGCCTGATGGGCGGTGCGGTCGGCATTGTCATGCACGGTCACCGCACTACTGCCGACATCGGCGACGCTGCTTTGGATTGTGGTGACATTTTCCGAAACGCGTTTGGCACTTTCCGATACGAAATCGACATTGCGCGCGATTTCGCGGGTGGTGACGTTTTGTTCCTCGACCGCGCCGACAATGGCGGTGACATAGTCATCAATACTGCCGATCACGATGCCGATATTATTGATGGCATCGGTGGAATTGCGCGAAACGGCCTGAATGCGGTCGATTTTGCGGGTGATTTCCTCGGTCGCCTTGGCTGTCTGACTGGCAAGGTTCTTGACTTCCCCCGCAACCACAGCAAAACCCTTGCCCGCATCACCTGCACGGGAGGCTTCAATGGTGGCGTTAAGGGCCAGAAGGTTGGTTTGATCTGCGATCTTGGTGATCAATTGTACGACCTGACCGACTTCGTCGGTGACTTCCTGCAAATTGCGCATTTCCGTCTGCGAAGAGGCGGAATGATCGACGGCTTCGCGGGCCACTCCGGAAAACTGGGTAATCTGCGATGATATTTCATCAATGGCGGCGACCATTTCCTCGGTCGCGGCACTTAGCGATTGTGCACTGGCCGATGACTCTTCTGCCTCGGTCGCAACGGATCCGGCAAGAGATCCGGCCTGTCCGCTTTGGGTTTGCATCATTTCAGCGCGTGCCAGAACATCCTTCGCACTTTTGACGATGTCGGCAAAGGTTTCGACAAGCGTGTCGCAGAATTCCCTGACGAGCCGGTCGGTTTCGGCTCGGCGTTTTTCATCACGCGCGCGTTGTTTCTTCTGGGCGGCTTCCAGTTCGCGGGCCTTGATCATGTCTGCCTGAAAAATCCGCATTGCATCGGCCATTTCCCCGACTTCATCGCGGAATTTTGAAACCGGGACGGCGGTATCAAGTTTGCCCTTTGACAGGTCAACAAGCGCACCGGTCAAACGGCGCAACGGCAACGTGATCGAGCGGCCCAGAAGCCACGCCAGTGCGATGCCCGATAGCAACACAAGACCGGACAAAACGGTAATCATTGTCTTGCCCATGCGTTCATCTGCAAGGGCGGTATCCATTGAGGCCGCGGTATAGGCCGCGACTTCGGTAACAATGTTTTTAATCGCGGCATTAAGATTGTTCTGCAACCCTTCGGTGGCGATCACGGCATCCGCAACGTCCGACGGGTTTGCGCCGTTATCGAGCGCTTTGAAAATATCGTTTACCTGCGTTTCATAAGTACGGTGATCTGTTTCGATCCGGGCAAGGGCTGCTTCCACCCCGGAAAATTCGGTTCGGGCTTCGTCGCTGATTGCATCTTTCAGATAGGTGTTGACCATCTGGTGTGCTGTGGCGAGTTCGGCATCGGTCTGTTGGGCCAGTTCTTCGAAATGATGACGGATGTCGGCCTCTGTTTCGGTGGCGTCATGGGCGTCGACCTTGCGATAGCGCAGTGTTTTTTCCATCAGAATGGCTTGTTCGAGTTGATGCTGCGTGATTTTTTCAAGCATCAAGGTCAGGGGCAGATCGCGGGCGGCAACCTGTTCAAGTTCGTTGCCGATCACGGTCATTTTATAAATCCCGACCGATCCGATCAGGCAACTGAACGCCAGAAGGATGGTCGCCAGTCCGGTCAGGCGATGGGTGATGCGAAAATTTCTGAACATGATGGGGCGACCCTTGAAGCCATAACTATTCTGGGGTTATTGCAAGAAAAATGCACTCATTCAGTTTAGTATAATGTGCTAATTCTATTTTTGATTACAAGAGAATGTCGGGGGAAATGCAAGCTGAAAAAGTATGATTATTGATATGATACAAAGTCGCAAACCAAGGCTTTGTCATCATGAACAGAATAGTCATCTGTGGATGGCCGCTTGCCGCCGGAATTGACGGGAATTACAACATAAAAATAAAAAGGGACGGCATCCGTAAATGCCGCCCCGATTCCATTACGATTTCCGATTGAGCTAGATATGACGCAACCGGTCAAGGAAGCTTTTGACCTGTGCATCAAGGTTGCGGGCCTGTTCTGCCAGTTCGGTGGCTCCGGCCTGAACATTGGATGCGGCATCACCGGTTTGCTGGGACGTGTTGCGCACAATCCCGATGGAAGATGATACCTCGTTTGTACCCGCAGCCGCCTGTTGCACATTGCCCGAAATTTCGGCGGTGGCGGCACCCTGCTGTTCGACTGCGGCAGCAATCGCACCGGTGATTTCGTTGATGTTGGAAATCGTTTCAGTGATTTTTTCAATCGCGCCGACGGTGTTGTGGGTTTCGGACTGGATCGATCCGATTTGCTGGGCGATATCCTCGGTCGCCTTGGCGGTCTGGTTGGCAAGGTTTTGACCTCGCTTGCGACTACGGCAAAGCCTTTGCCGGCTTCGCCTGCGCGGGCCGCCTCGATGGTTGCGTTAAGCGCGAGAAGGTTGGTCTGGGACGCGATATCGTTGATCAGGCTGACGACCTGACCGATGCGATCAGCGGCCTCGGCCAAGCCGGTAACCATGGCGTTGGCACGTGATGCTTCATCAACCGCGTTGTTGGCGATTTCCGAAGACCGTGCGACTTGCGAGCTGATTTCCTGGATGGAGGCGGAAAGTTCCTCGCTTGCCGAGGCGACGGTCTGGAC
>CBIHMD010000311.1:0-4170 GCA_966210655.1 uncultured Thalassospira sp. | reverse complement strand
TTATTAATCACCCCTTGACCAAACCACACATGACTTCTAGGTCAGATAGCATCTCGTCCTGCCCGAAAGAATACGAACAAACCATGCCCCTTCACCTGATCAAACTCAGCGTTGGCACAGAAAGCCCTGAAACCCTGCGTCAATGGCAAGCCTATTTTGGCGATCTTCATGGCCGGATTTACCACACAACAAGGATGACTCCGAAACGCAAGGCAGAGATTCTGGATGGTGGTTCGATCTATTGGGTGATCAAGGGGGCCATTCGTGCCCGCCAGCGCGTTATCGATCTGGAAGAATTCATTGACGAGGAAGGCATCAAACATTGCCGTATCGTCCTTGATTCCGAACTGGTCGAAACCCGCACATGGCCCCATCGCGCGTTTCAGGGCTGGCGATACCTTCCCGAAGACAAATCCCCGCCGGATGAAAAGCAGGCCGGTGGCACAGAAACGCTTCCCGAAGACCTGGCAGACGAATTGCGCGAACTTGGCCTGATCTGAATTCAGGCATCGGGATTGGGCGTAATGATTGTCAATGCTGGCTGACTTTCCTCGATATCCGTAAGCGTTGCGGCAACTTCATCCTTTAACCAGCGGATAAAGGCCTGCACACGCGGCCGGTTCAGGTTTTCCTCGGGACAAGTCAGATAATAGGCATAGCTTGACGCAACGGTTTGGGGAAATGGCCGGACAAGCAGCCCGGTTTTCAGGTCCTGCGCGGCCAGACTGGTGCGTGCCATACCGACACCATGCCCCATCAAAGCTGCCTGAATAACCATATCGCCGGAATTAAAGCGTAGCCCGCGGCGCAGATCAATCCCCTTGACCCCAACCCCTTCCAGCCAGAACTGCCAATCCGCCGCACGTGGCTGTTCTATGTGCGAGGTTGCATCATGCAGCAGCTGATGCCCTGCAATATCAGCCGGTCTGTTCAATGGCGGGCTGGATGCGAGATAGTCAGGGCTGCATACCGGGAATACCTCGTCGCGCATCAACAGTTCGGCATAAAGATTGGGATAGCGCCCCCGCCCGAAGCGTACCGCCAGATCAATGCCTTCGTTACGGAAATCAACCAAACGGTCATCAGCGTGAATGCGCACATCGATATCGGGATGTGCTTCGCGAAAATGCCCCAAACGCGGCACCAGCCATTTAACGGCAAAGGATTGCAGGACGCTGACCGTAACGACCCCGGCCTCCTCTACCGCCCGGAGACTTTCGATTTCGCCAGCGATGCGTGAAAAGCCTTCATAAGTTGCCCGCGCCAGACGGTCGCCTTCATCAGTCAATTGCAATCGCCGCGGCAACCGAAAGAACAGTCGAAAACCCAGATATTCCTCAAGCTGGCGTATCTGCTGGCTGATAGCCCCCTGGGTCACGAAAAGCTCCTCGGCCGCACGGGTAAAATTAAGATGCCGGGCAGCCGCATCAAACGCACGCAGAGACTGTAACGGGGGTAAACGCATTTTTTCCTCAAACCAACATGCCATTAGGACAGCTAATAGTTAACCCCAGAAATACTCGTTTGTCACGCAAGACGTTTGGCGTGAATATGGTCTTCAGCAATCGACACCCTCATTAGAGGAACTCAATTCAGGAGACCGACCATGGCACATTCAATTTGCCAGACGACTTCTGGCCAGAACCGTGTACACAGCCACGCCAGTGGCCTTCTGCAATTTGCCGGAAACCTGCAGCAGGGAATAGACACGGCATTGAACATTTTTGCAGATATCATGGCCAAGCGATCGCAACGACGTGCCCTTATGCGGCTGAGTGACAGCCAGCTTGCCGATATCGGCCTGTCACGCAGCGATGCCGACGCCGAATATCGGAAATCCTATCCGATCTAATCAAACGAGACCGCCGACTACGCCATGATCGAAAAACCGATCCGCCCCCACGGATTTGACATACCTCCTTGCGCCCCCTTTCGATCATGGCGCATTTATGCCACTGTAATTTTCCATTAAGGTTGCAAAGGCATCAGCAGAATGGCCGCGAAAAAGCAAGGCACCCCGACAAAGAAGACAGGAAGCAGCGACAATACGATCCGCAAGGCGGTAAAACACACTGCGCGCAGCCGCAAGGCCTCAAAACAGAATCCCGATTTTTCAAGTCTTGATAGCGAGGCACCCGACCGCTTCCTGCTGGATGCCAAAAACATGACGATGGATCGCCTTGATAACCTTCCGTCGGGCAAACGCAGTGATGCTGAAACGGCACCTTCCGGTGAGGATCTTCCTCCGGATGTTGACCTTGATCCCGGTGCCCAGGCAGAAAAGATGCACGGCAAACAGTATCTTGAACTGATTGTCCCCCTGCATATCGAACTTCTCAAACTGCAAAACTGGATCAAATCCGAAAACATCAAATCCCTGATCATTTTCGAGGGTCGCGATGCCGCCGGCAAGGGCGGCACGATTAAACGGTTTACCGAACATCTTAATCCGCGCGGTGCACGTGTCGTCGCACTGGGTAAACCGAACGACCGGGAAGTGACCCAATGGTATTTCCAGCGTTATGTCGAACATCTGCCGTCCGGCGGGGAAATCGTCCTGTTTGACCGATCATGGTACAACCGCGCCATGGTTGAACGGGTTATGGGTTTCTGCAACATGTTCGAGGTCAGCGAGTTCCTACAATCGGTTCCGGCCTTTGAGCGAATGCTGATCCGCTCCGACATCCGCATGACCAAATTCTATTTCTCGGTCAGCAAAAAAGAACAGGCCCGCCGGTTTGATCAGCGCAAACAAGACCCGCTTAAACAGTGGAAACTGAGCCCTGTCGATCTGGCATCCCAGAATCTTTGGGATGCTTATACCGAAGCCAAGACAGAAATGTTCTTCCATACCTCGACTGCCGACAGTCCATGGATCATTGTCAAATCCGATGACAAGAAACGTGCCCGTGTGAATGCGATCCGGTACTATCTTTCACAGTTCGAATATCCGGGAAAACGCAACGAACTTCTGACTTATGATCGCAGGGTTATTCATACCGTCGACGAAGAACTCTCACTTGACGACTGACCGTTTCGGTTTGGATGTATTCCGGATCGTGGAAACATTGTCTCCATGACATTCCGCTGCATTGACATTCGAAGAGTGGCCTCCTTTACTGGCAACACCAATTCAATGGAGGCACGAAATGGCAAAATGTGCATTTATCGGGCTGGGAGTCATGGGATATCCCATGGCCGGCCACCTGCAAAAGGCAGGTCACGACGTTACCGTTTTCAACCGCACCGCCGCAAAGGCAGATAAATGGGCGGATGAATATGGCGGAAAATCTGCCCCCACCCCGGCCGAAGCCGCCAAGGGTGCAGAATTTGTTTTCATCTGTGTTGGCAATGACGACGACTTGCGCAGTGTTGTTCTTGGCGATACCGGGGCACTTGCCGGTACGGCAAAGGGCGTTGTTATGATCGACAATACGACCGCCTCGGCCGATGTTGCGCGCGAACTTTATACTGCGGCCAAAGAGGCCGGTGTTTCCTTTATCGATGCACCGGTTTCCGGCGGACAGGCTGGGGCCGAAAACGGCGTTCTTACCGTCATGTGCGGTGGTGATCAGGAGTCATTTGATCGCGCAGCCCCCGTAATCGATGCCATTGCCCGATCCTGTCAATTGATGGGCGAAAGCGGCTCCGGCCAACTGACCAAGATGGTCAATCAGATTTGCATTGCCGGTCTGGTTCAGGGTCTTTCAGAAGGTGTTAATTTCGGTCGCAAGGCCGGACTTGATATGGCAAAGGTCCTTGATGTGATTTCCAAGGGGGCTGCTGGTAGCTGGCAAATGGAAAATCGCGGCAAAACCATGGTCGAAAACAAGTTTGATTTCGGATTTGCGGTTGACTGGATGCGCAAGGATCTTGGCATCTGCCTTGAAGAATCCAAGCGTAATGGTGCCCGCCTTCCGGTGACCGCACTTGTTGACCAGTTCTATGCCCAGGTACAGGAACGCGGCGGCAATCGCTGGGATACATCCAGCTTGATTGATCTTCTGGCACGCGGATAACCTGCTGCCACGTTCTGACAAACAAAAACGCGGCCCGTAGTTGGCCGCGTTTTTTTTAGTTATTACGGAATGCTTTAAAGGCCGGCCCGCAGAAGCGGTTCCACCTGATCACGGTAAACGGCAAGCTGGCCATCACTGAAATAGCCAACAG
>CBIHMD010000310.1:0-4172 GCA_966210655.1 uncultured Thalassospira sp. | reverse complement strand
AGGGTAGGTGATCATCTTGTGCCGCTCGTACAATGCCTGCGCGATTTGCAGCGTCATGCGCGCGGGAAAAACGGTCTCGCACCCGGTCAGGTCGCTTTGCAACGTCACGACATAGTCAAGCTGCGCACCCGGATTATGTTCGGTCAGCAACAGGTTTCGACGTTCAAATATTTCCAGCATCGGCGCTACCTGCGTTTATTCAGATCAATATCCAAGATTACTCCTGCCGGGCAGGAACGAAAAGGCTTCATTTCAAGGACATATCGCGGCATAGCCGAAAAGTTTATGCTTGGATCCCGTGATGGGAACCAAGCTTGGACTCATTGGCGGGCGGGGCGATTTCGACGAAGCGGCTGCCATCCTGAAAAATCAGGTGCCCCTTGTAGCCGGAAATCTGTAATGCCTCGCGGAAGCTGCCGCGACTGTCGTCGCGATTATCCGATTGCAGCGGATTTTCAGTGCGTACGATCAAATCGAACTTGTTGTCCTCGCCTTTGACCAGACCATCAAGCTGGGTGTGACCGACCTCGCTAAAGGACAGATCAAGCAGGAAACGTGTACCGGGTTCTTCCTTTTCGCCCTTTTCGTTTTCCCCGTCGCCATGCCGCCATGCGAGGCGCACCTGTTCGATGCGGTCGCCCATCTGAAAGGGCATTGGCATCACGCGCCAGCCATCGGGGCGTTCATCGGCGGCAATGCCGCGCAAGGTGGCAAAATCACCTTCAAGCTTTTTTAGGATGTCACTGCCCCGGCCATCGATTGACGATAGGCTGTTGCTGGCGCGATCCCCCATCCAGCCACGTGCCGTGCCGCCGGGGCCGGTCATGGCGGCGAAAAAGAACATCATGGTAGTGGTCAGTTTCGGTCCGGCCTGCGGGATGTTGTTTAACAGGGCTGCTGCCGCACCGGGATCATGTTGTGCCAGTGCGGTAATGGCCTGCTGCAAACTGCCCCAGTCACGCGACAGCGCGGCGTTCTGGCCGCGTGCAATCAATTCCGCTTCGGTCATTTGCGGGATTTGGGTGCCGCGTCCGGCGGCGGTGCTGGCATCGACACTGAAGGACAGGGTTGCGCCGACAGGCGCAGGTACTGGCAATTTGATGCCTACAACACCGGCAGATGTGCGAAGGGCCGTAAAGCCGTTTGGCAACATCCGGGCTTCGGCGCTATCAGGTGCTAGAACCGTACCGGTCAGTACCAGCGGGGTTACTGTCCCAGCCGAGGTGGCTGTACCTGTGCCGCCTGCAACGACCTGACCGGCGATACCCGCGGCAGACGGCGTTGCCAGCGTGCCGCCGGTCGTTACCGCAGGTGCCACGGACCCTATCGCGGTCATATTGGCAATCTGGGCGGCCTTTCCAGCACTGACAGTCCCCTGCCCGACAAAGATAACCTGTGTCTCGCTTCCGGCAGGCAACTGGCTGCCATTGGGCAGGGTCAGGCTGCTAGTTGTGATGGCGCTAAAGCTTTGGCCGGGGATTAGCGGGTTGCTGTTGACCCCGGTGGTCGGCAGTCCGCCGCCGGTTCCGGTTGGGCCCGGTGTCAGGGTTTGCGGCAAAACCTGAAGGCGAAGGGCCGCCGCCGGATCGCCCACCTGTTGTTGTGGCTGTCCCTGAGGCATGATACGCACCCACAGGAAGTCGCCAAGATTGGCCGGAAGCGGTGTTGGCAGCTTTATATTCACCTGCCCCAGACTGGTCAGAAGGGTCAATTCATTGCCGGAACGCGATTGAACGGCTGCCTGAAGCAGGCTTTCGACCGGCAGTTTGGCAATCGCATTGGCGACCTGCTGGGCTGCACTGACCTGCGCCGGTGGCTGTGGCGTACCAGAAGTCCCGCCAGCCGTCGCACCGCCTTGACCGCCAACGGCAGTGCCCGGTGTTATGGCCTGGGGCGGGATCGTCATGACATCAGCCCTCCAGCAGCTTTTGCGTGATGGCTTCCATATCGTGGGCGGCGTCACAATTGGGATGGCGCATCAGAAGCGGGGTTTGCGAACGGATACATTCGGAAACACGCGGATCGATGCGCACAACGCCCAGAAGCGGCGGGCTGATTTTCAGGAAACCTTCGCAGGCTTTAAGCAGCTTGTTGTAGATCGCCTCGCCTTCCTTGCGGTCCTTGGCCATATTGACCACGACCCGGATATCGGTTTTGGGCCGCGCCATGTGGGTGACCTTGATAAAGGCATAGGCATCGGTCAGCGAGGTCGGATCACCATTGGTGATGACAATGACGGTGTTGGCGAGGCTGGTCATCTGGCGCACACCCTGATCAACACCTGCGCCAAGATCAATCAGCACCTTGTCATAGCTTTTGCCCGTCTGGATCAGATCATCGGACAGGGCCTGAAGGCGGCTGACCGGCAGATTGGCAAGGCTGCCCGATCCGCTGCGCCCCGCAATGATATCAAAGCCGCCATCGGGGAACGGCGTTACAGCTTCACGCAGGCCGATCCGGC
Organism: uncultured Thalassospira sp.; assembly: GCA_966210655.1. GTDB lineage: Bacteria > Pseudomonadota > Alphaproteobacteria > Rhodospirillales > Thalassospiraceae > Thalassospira. Next base: position 1,711 of record CBIHMD010000310.1, on the reverse strand, counting down.
CGGAAATCACGCCGCCCAGATCATGTTTGGGCATCAGGCCAAGCTGGATATCAATGTTGGCAAGGCCAAGGTCACCGTCAAACAAAAGAGCCTTTTTGCCTTCGCGCACCAGAGAATGGGTCAGGGTAATGGCAAACCAGGTCTTGCCCACGCCCCCCTTGCCCGATGCAACGGCAAGGATGTTGCGACCTTTGGCACGCGGAGCAGTTTTGGATACTTCATCAGACTTGGCAGTCATTTCACGACCTCGGAGAAACTCGGTTTCGCGTTCTCGGCGCGATGGGACGGTATCAGAAGTTTTGCCAGAGCAACCGGACTTATAGCGGTCAGGCCGTCTGCAACCTGTGCGGTCATACTGACATTGCAAAGGGAAAGATTTCCTGAATCCGCACCGTATAGCGCGCCGCCAAGGCGCGATGCAACATCCAGTCTGGAAATCACCATGCGCGAAACACCGCAATCTGCAAAGGCACTGGCGATATCGGCACATTCGTTGGCGTCGATCCCGGCGGGATTGACCAATACGGGTTCGCTGGGAACGGCAGTCATGAAGTCACCCAAAGCCTTTATGTCGGCATCGACATAGGGATTGCAGCTTGCCGTGTCGACCAGAACCATATCAGCATCCCGCATACGAGAAAATTGCGATTTGAATTCTTCGGGGGTTCTGACTAGCGATAGATTGATGTTCAGAATACGCGTGAAGGCCTCAAGCTGTGCGACACCACCCGCGCGTTTGTAATCGGTGGTCAGTACGGCGACCTTGCGTTTTTTCATCACAGCGCGTGCGGCGGTTTTGGCAACCGCCAGTGTCTTGCCGCAACCGGGCGGGCCGACAAAGGCAAGCGCGCGCGGCGTGTTTTTTTCCGGCAGCGGTGAAAAATCGAAAATCTCGTCAAGGGCGGACGCCAGAAGCTGCTGGGCATTGGTGGCACCGCTTTCACGGCCCATCAGATCGGTCAAACGCAGTCGCAGCCGTTCAGGCAGATTATGGCGTAGCAGGGCCTTTTCGGCGTGATCAAGCAGTTCCTGATGGCCCGGCGGGCCCGCATCGACAATATCGAAATCAAGATCGGGGTCGCGGTCAAGGGCCGCGGTCAGGCGAACACCCGTACCCGGGATATCCTGAGTCGATACGATGATGGCGTCCGATCCCATATGCTCTTTGACCAGTGCCATCGCCTCGGTCATGGTCGGGGCGCTGAAGGTCTTAAGGCGCATATGCTATCCCCTCGCAACGGATCATCATATCTGCCCCATGGTTTTGAGTTGAGCCTTGGGATGGATTTCGTTCTGGGACATCACAACCGTGGTTGGCCTGAACCGTTCGACAATGGACCGGACATAGGGACGAATGCCGGGGCTTGTCAGCAGAACCGGACTTTCGCCCATCATCCCCAGCCGCTCGAACGTGGTGCGCACCTTGTTGATAAATTCCTGAAGCTGGCTTGGCGGGATCGACAGTTGCTTTTCCTCGCCCGAGCCGACCAGACTTTCGGCAAATATCTGTTCCCACTGCGGCGACAGGGTCACAAGCGGGATCACGCCATCATGGTTGGTATTCACATCCGACAACTGGCGGGCCAGACTGGACCGCACATGTTCCGTCATGAAGGTCGGATTGCGGGTAAAGGCGGTGGATTCCGCAAACCCTTCGAGGATGGTCGGCAGATCTCGGATCGATATGCGTTCGGTCAGAAGGTTTTGCAGA
>CBIHMD010000309.1:0-4172 GCA_966210655.1 uncultured Thalassospira sp. | reverse complement strand
GCTATTCCGTCGATCAAGGGTGCGGCCAAAATCCTGAAATTCAATCAGCGCAACTGGGCCATGTTCAAATTCGATCATTTTTCGCGCGCGAAACTGATCGAAGCCAATCTGCCGCATGTATCAGCCAAACGGCAGGTATTTGGCGAACCGGCCCCGACCGCCCCGCTGGGATCGTGGACGCTGATCGATCCCGATACCATCATCGCATCGATGGATTGTTCAAGCCCTTGGAAAAACGGCGAGGTCGAGTTTGAAGAAGACAAAACCACCCCGCCCAACCGTGCCTATCTGAAATTATGGGAAGCCTTCACCCGCCTTGGTGTTGGGCCCGAAACTGGCGACCGCACGATGGATCTGGGCGGCAGCCCCGGTGGCTGGACATGGGTTTTGCATGAATTTGGCACCGATGTCATCAGCATCGACAAGGCGCGTCTTGACGCCAATATCGCCAGATTGCCACGTGTTGATTTCCGGCAGGAAAGCGCGTTCGGACTGAACCCCGAAGAAATCGGTTATATCGACTGGCTGTGTTCGGATGTGATCTGCTATCCAGACCGGTTGTTCCAGTTGGTCAATCAGTGGATGGATGCCGGTATGGCAACCAATTTCATCTGCACGATCAAGCTGCAGGGCGACACCGATTACGCCGCCATTACGCAGTTTGCCGATATTCCGGGGTCAAAGGTCGTGCATTTGTATAACAACAAGCATGAACTGACCTGGATGAAGGTGCCGGGCGTGACCGATCAGGACTGATTGCAGGTCAATCAGTCTTCATCATCGCCGTCATAGGCGGGGATCGCCGGATCAATCGGGTAATAATCGCCCTTGTCCTTGCAAAACATCTGAAGCGACGTGGAAATACCGGTTGCGCCATCCAGCGTACCGGGCGAGATCGCAATAGCCTGCGAGCGGACCGGCCGCCAGAACAGGGATGATCCGCATTCCTTGCAAAAGCCCCGGTCGCTTTGATCGGAAAGGCGATACCAACGAAGCCCTTCGTCGCAGATCAGATGCAGCGCATCCTTTTCAACGCTGGCATAGGAACTGACATGACCATGCAGTTTGCGGCACAGATTGCAGTGGCACATCTTGGCGTCATGCAGTTTTCCGCGCACTTCATAGCGGACCTCGCCGCAGTGGCAGCCGCCAACACGGGCCTTCCCGGATGGTGTCGGTGTGTTCATCAAACCCTCCCCTTCTGATCGAATGCCATCACTAGTATCTGGATAAAAACCGGCATCATGCAAGCATGGCATGGGGCAATATCGATGTAATTGCTGGCGAAATTACGACGATAATGTTTGAGCTTCGCCACAAGCAGTCCTATTCTGCCGCTTCTGTTCGGGCCCCGGATGATGACGCCACCGCGCCAGATGCCATCCGTCGCCTTGCCTCACAAGCGATAGGATATCATGACCGATCTGTCCTTCCATTATGATGTGCTTGTCATCGGCAGTGGCGCTGCCGGTTTGTCCACCGCACTCAAGCTTGCCCCGCATGTCAAGGTTGCTGTTCTGTCCAAGGGCAGGATCGACGACGGTTCAACCAACTGGGCGCAGGGCGGGATTGCCGCCGTTCTTGATGCCGCCGACAGCATTGAAAGCCATGTCGAAGATACCCTGATTGCCGGTGCCGGACTGTGCAAACGCGATACCGTCGAATTTGTAGCGCGCAATGCCCCCAATGCCATCAAGTGGCTTGATGATCTTGGCATTCAACTGACGCGTGACCCGGAAGGCGGCAATGATCAGCCGTTTCACCTGACACGCGAAGGCGGGCACAGCCACCGCCGCATCGTTCATGCCGCCGACGCCACCGGGCGGGCGGTGCAGACCACCCTGCAGGGTGAGGCCGCCAAACATCCGAACATCAAGATTTTTGAAAATTACCTTGCGATTGATCTGGTGACCGACCGCAAGCTTGGCGGTGAAGGCCGCCGGTGCATCGGGGCCTATGCGCTTGATCTGACGACGGGCAAGGTCCGGTCGTTCAATGCCCGCACCGTGGTGCTTGCCACCGGGGGTGCGAGCAAGGTTTACCGGTTTACATCCAACCCCGACGGATCGACGGGCGATGGCATTGCCATGGCATGGCGTGCGGGTTGCCGGGTGATGAATATGGAATTCAGCCAGTTTCACCCGACCTGCCTGTATCATCCGCAGGCCAAATCATTCCTGATTACCGAGGCAGTGCGCGGCGAAGGTGGCAAATTGCTGCTGGCCGATGGCACACGTTTCATGGACCGGTTTGACGAACGCGGCGAACTGGCGCCGCGCGATATTGTCGCACGCGCGATTGACCATGAAATGAAGCGTCTGGGTGCGGATTGCGTTTACCTTGATATCACGCACAAGGGCGAGCATTTCATCCGCGAGCATTTCCCGACCATCCATGAAACCTGCCTGACCTATGGCATCGACATGACCAAACAGCCGATCCCGGTTGTTCCGGCAGCACATTATACCTGCGGCGGGGTTTTGACAGACCTTCGCGGGCGCACCGATCTGACAGGGCTTTATGCAATTGGTGAATGTGCGGGCACAGGCCTTCATGGGGCGAACCGGCTGGCGTCGAACTCGCTTCTGGAATGCCTTGTGTTTGGCGAGGCGGCGGCGCGCGACATTGTCGAAGCCCTTCCGGTTGATGACCGGTTCAACGACCTGCCGGACTGGGACGAAACCGGGATTACCGATTCTGACGAGGAAGTCATTGTCGCCCATAACTGGGAACAGTTGCGCAACGTGATGTGGGACTTTGTTGGCATTGTCCGCACCACCAAGCGCCTGCAACGCGCGCAGCATCGCATTGATTTACTGCTGTCGGAGATTGACGAGTATTACGGCAATTTCCGTGTGACCAACGATTTGCTTGAATTGCGTAACCTGTCGGTTGTCGCCAAGCTGATCATCCAGTCGGCATTGTGGCGCCATGAAAGCCGCGGTCTGCATTACACCACCGATTACCCGGAACGCGATGACAGCGCCACCCCGCGCCAGACCATTCTGGTGCCCGAAAACTTTGCCGGCCGCTGGGTCGTATCTGGCCAATGGAAAACCTGATCGGAGAAACTACCATGACCGCCATCCTGATAGGTATCGCCCGCAAGGCCTGTTCCCGTGCACCGATGGAAACACTGGAAGGGGTTAATGTCAGTCTTGATCTGGGTGTGGATGGCGATTATCGCGGCAAGCTTCGCAAGCGCCAGATCACCGTTCTGGCCGAAGAGGACTGGCTGGCGGCCTGTGCCGAGATCGGTCGCGTGGATTTGCCATGGACCACGCGCAGGGCCAATTTGCTGGTGCGGGACGTGAAACTGCCGCAAATGCCGGGTTCACGTATCCGGATCGGTGATCTGGTCCTTGAAATCACCGGCGAAACCGATCCCTGCAATCGGATGGAAGAAGCCGCTGCAGGCCTTGAGAAGGCGCTTTCCACCGATTGGCGGGGTGGTGTTACCTGCCGTACCGTCGAACCCGGTTCGATCCGGGTGGGTAATGCGGTTCTTGTTGATTGATATTGTCGACTAATCAGAGCCAGCCCCATCTGGAAATTCCCTATCTGCTTCCCACTTAAATGACAGCTGCATGGTCGGGGATCAGGATGGAACTTGCATCAATACCGCATAACGAGACCGAACGTCAGACCACCATCATTGCGCGGGTCGACGGCGAGGAGTTTGTCTGCCTCATCCCGAGCATCACACGCGAAACATAGCGGCACGAACCGGTGGACTTCACACCCGATGCAATTGAGCACCACAACAAAGGACTACTTGAATGCCATTAAATTCTACCTAGAATAACAACATGCTGTAACGGGAGAACCGCCTTGAAAGTTGCGCCCACGCCGGATGACGAGAACGAGCGGCAGAAATCGCTTGAAAGCATGGGTATTCTGTCAACACCGCGCGACCCGGAACTGGACCGGATCACCCGGCTTGCCGAACGCATTTTCAAGACCGAGATCGTGGCGATTTCGCTGCTGGATGGCGACCGGCAGTTTTTCAAATCACGCATCAATCTGGCAGTTCCCGAAACGCCGCGTGACATTTCATTTTGCGGCCACGCCATCATGCACGATGCGCCGCTTGTCGTTGGAAATGCGACAGAAGATGATCGTTTCAAGGGCAACCCGCTGGTGATGGGTGCGCCCCATATCCGGTCCTATGC
>CBIHMD010000308.1:0-4190 GCA_966210655.1 uncultured Thalassospira sp. | reverse complement strand
GGTGCCTGAAATGGTCGAGCAGGTCACGCGCTGGGTCAAGGACGCGGTCGATATTCCGGTCTTTACCAAACTGACGCCGAACATCACCAACATCCTGTGGTCGGCGGAGGCAGCACTTAAGGGCGGGGCGGATGCCGTGTCGCTCATTAACACTGTTAACTCGATCATTTCGGTCGATCTCGACAGCATGGTTCCCGAGCCGATTGTTGATGGCAAGGGGACGCATGGCGGTTATTGCGGATCGGCGGTGAAGCCGATTGCGCTTAACATGGTGGCCGAAATTGCCCGCACACCGGAAACCCGTGATCTGCATATTTCCGGTATCGGAGGCATCACCACATGGAAAGATGCAGTTGAATTCATGGCGTTGGGATCAAATGCGGTGCAGGTCTGCACGGCTGCGATGATTTATGGTTTCCGGGTCGTTGACGATCTGATTGATGGCATGAGCCAGTGGATGGATGACAAGGGTTACACCAGTGTCGAACAGTTCACGCGTGCGGCCGTGCCGCAGGTCGCGAACTGGAACGAGCTTAACATGAATTACGATACCAAGGCGGTGATCAACCCCGACAGTTGTATCGAATGTGGCCGTTGCCACATCGCATGCGAGGATACATCGCATCAGGCGATTGCGATGAATGTCAAGGAAGACGGTCATCGTGAATTTGTCGTCATCGACGAGGAATGCGTTGGTTGCAACCTTTGCTATCACATTTGTCCGGTGCCTGATTGCATCACCATGGAACCGGTCAAAACCGACAAGCCTTACATGACCTGGCCGGAACATCCGCTTAACCCGATGCGGCAGGCTGCCGAGTAATCCCAAGCCGGAAGACAGACAAAAGGATATCTACATGACCGTTCAACCAAGTGTGCGTAATCTGTCGATCAATGGCGACCGGCTTTGGGACAGCCTGATGGAAATGGCCAAGATTGGCAAAACCGCCAAGGACGGCGTTTGCCGTTTGGCGCTGACCGATCTGGATCGCGAAAGCCGCGATTTGTTCATCAAATGGTGCAAGGCCGAGGGATGCACGATCCGTATCGACAAGATGGGCAATATCTTTGCCCGTCGTGAAGGCAAAAATCCCGACCTGCCGCCGGTTGTGATCGGAAGCCATCTTGATAGCCAGCCCACGGGTGGCAAGTATGATGGCGTTTATGGGGTACTTTCGGGCCTTGAAGTGATCCGCACGTTAAACGAAGCCAAGTATGAAACCGAAGCGCCGCTTGAGGTCGTAAGCTGGACCAACGAGGAAGGGTCGCGCTTTGCCCCGGCGATGGTCGCATCGGGCGTTTTTGCCAAGGTCTTTGAACTTGAATACGGTCATTCACGCGCCGATGTCGATGGCAAGACGATGGGCGGGGAACTGGAACGTATCGGCTATCTTGGCGATGACGAAGCCACGATTGATGCCCATCCGATGGGGGCCTATTTCGAGGCGCATATCGAACAGGGCCCGATCCTTGAGGATGAAGGCAAGGATATCGGTATTGTCACCGATGCTCAGGGGCAGCGCTGGTATGAAATCAAATTCACCGGTGTCGAAGCTCATGCCGGGCCGACCCCGATGAAAACCCGCAAGGATGCGTTGCTGGGGGCTGCGCGTGTGGTTGATCTGGTCAACAGGATCGGTCTGGATCGATCCCCACTGGCCTGTGCCACGGTGGGGATGATGCAAATCCATCCCAATTCGCGCAACGTGATCCCGGGCGAGGTGTTCTTCACCGTTGATTTCCGCCATCCTGATGACGGGGTTCTGGCCGATATGGACAAGGCCCTTCGCGAAGGGGTCGAGAAAATCGCATCCGACATCGGCCTTAAGACCGAGTTGGAACAGATTTTCTATTACGCACCGGTGCCGTTTGACAAAACCTGTGTCGATGCGGTGCGTAATGCCGTTGAAATTGGCGGATATTCCGCGCGCGAAATCGTATCGGGTGCCGGTCATGATGCCTGCTATCTGGCACAGGTGACCCCGACCGCGATGATCTTTATCCCGTGTGTTGATGGCATTTCACATAATGAGATCGAGGAAGTTCACAAACACTGGTCGGATGCGGGCGGGCAGGTTTTGCTGCATGCCGTTCTGGCCAAGGCCGACGAAACAGTCATGACGCAATCGGTTTAGGCGATATCAATTACCTCCCCTGAATACTCCAGACTGGACCGGCCTTTGTGCCGGTCTTTTTTTACATCAGTCCGACACCCTTGAGGATGATGCGGACCACATTTTCCTTGGCTTCGGCGAACTGTTCGTCGCTAAGCGGCTGATCATCGTTAAAGATTTCAATCTGTCGGGAAAAGTCGGCGTAATGCTGGGTGGTGGCAAAGATCATATACATCAGCGAGTAGGGCTCGATATCATCCATCTTGCCTTCGGCGATCCAGCGGCGAATCACCACAACGCGACCGTCAAGCCAGCTTTTGACCGTTGTTGAGATATAGTCGTTGGCAAATTTTGCGCCACGAATGATTTCATGTGCCCAAACGCGCGAACCGTGCGGGCGGGCGCGTGACAGATCCATCTTGGCTTCGATATAACCGCGAAGTGCTTTGGCCGGGTTGGGGCTGCTGTCAAACTGCATGGCTGCTTCAAGCCAGTGATCGCAGATATCTTCCATGATGCGGCGATAAAGGGCTTCTTTGGTGCTGAAATAGTAATGCACATTTGCCTTGGGCACGTTGGCAATTTCGGCGATCCGCGCGGTGGTTGCCCCCTTGAAGCCGTAATCGGCAAAAACCAGTTCGGCAGCGGCGAGAATTTGCTCTTCGTTTTCCTGACGAATGGCGGCCTTGTGTGCGCCGTTCAGTCCGGATTTGATTGCAGTCATCGACGTTCCCCGAAATTGCGTCATTTATCTTGACCGTTTGGTCAGGTTAAAATAATCTCTACTTTAGATACTAAAAAGCAAGCTTAAAATACGCGCCGAACCAACCGGGTATGTCCAAAATTTTGAACAACACCGGTGAAAGATAAACAGAAATTCGGTGCCGTAAACAAAAATCAGGGTCGCTGAAATGGCATTTGGCAGTCGAAAATTCGAAACCAGTTCCCGGTGACTTTAAAGCGCTAGTGCATGGGAGATTCCCGTGCTAACGATTTTTCTGCACCCTTATCAGGTGTAGTCCAAACCACCCTATGTGCGACATATCGCTCAGTCGGGGTGGTGTGGTATTTAATAAAGTCGGACATTGATTTGGCCCGCCAAAACGATGTCAGGGAAGCCCAAGAAAGGTACGGGAGACCTTTTTATGACAGCCACCACAAAAATCAGCCGACCGAACGATCTTTCGGCATTCTGGATGCCGTTTACGGCGAACCGTCAGTTCAAGCAGGCCCCACGCATGCTTGTCAGTGCGGAAGGCATGTATTATCAGACCGATGACAACCGCCAGATTCTGGATGGTACTGCCGGGCTTTGGTGCTGCAACGCCGGTCACAAACGCCCCAAGATCGTCGAGGCGGTCAAGGCACAGATGGACGAACTGGATTATGCTCCGGCATTCCAGATGGGCCATCCCAAGGCGTTCGAGCTTGCCAGCCGTTTGGCTCAGCTTATGCCGGGCGATTTGAACCACGTTTTTTATACCAATTCCGGTTCTGAATCGGTTGAAACCGCGCTTAAGATCGCGATTGCCTATCATCGGGCACGCGGGGATGGGCAGCGGACCCGTCTGATCGGCCGTGAACGTGGCTATCACGGTGTTAACTTTGGCGGTATTTCGGTCGGTGGCATTTCCGGCAACCGCAAGACCTTTGGCCAGATGCTGGGCGGGGTTGATCATATCCGTCATACCTATCTGCCTGATGAAAACGGTGTTACCCGCGGCATGCCGGAACATGGTGCGTTTCTTGCCGATGATCTGGAACGTATTTGCGCGCTGCATGATCCGTCAACTATCGCGGCCGTTATTGTTGAGCCGGTTGCAGGATCGACCGGTGTTCTGATCCCGCCGAAGGGCTATCTGGAACGCCTGCGCGAGATTTGCACCAAGCATGGTATTCTTCTGATCTTTGATGAAGTCAGTACCGGTTTCGGTCGCCTTGGTGCCCCGTTTGCCGTTGATTATTTCGGCGTTCAGCCGGATCTGGTGACGACGGCAAAGGGGCTTACCAACGGGACGATCCCGATGGGGGCTGTTTTCGCGACTGACGACATCCATGATGCTTTTATGTCCGGCC
>CBIHMD010000307.1:0-4213 GCA_966210655.1 uncultured Thalassospira sp. | reverse complement strand
ATTCACCCCATGAACCATTTCCAGTGACGGAGAAGACAATGGAATACAGACAATTGGGGAATTCCGGCTTGCGCGTTCCCGCTCTTAGCTTTGGCGCCGGGACCTTTGGTGGACAAGGCCCCCTGTTCGGGGCGTGGGGTACAATCGACGCTCGCGAAGCCAGCCGCATGATCGATATCAGCCTCGAAGCAGGCTTGAATATGTTCGACAGTGCCGACGTCTATTCCGATGGCGCATCCGAACAGGTTCTGGGCGAAGCCATCAAAGGACGCCGCGACAAGATCATCTTGTCTACCAAGCTTGCCCTGCCTGTTGGCGATAACCCGAATGACTTTGGCACCTCGCGCCACCGCCTGATTACGGCAACCGATGCCGCCCTGAAGCGGCTGGGAACCGATTATATCGATCTGCTGCAACTTCATGCTTTCGATGCCTTCGCCCCGGTCGAAGAAGTCTTATCAACGCTTGATGACCTCGTACGCGCAGGGAAGCTGCGCTATATCGGCGTATCGAACTTTGCCGGATGGCAGATCATGAAGTCGCTCGCCGCGTCTGATCGCCTTGGTTACAGCCGCTATGTCGCCCATCAGGTTTACTATTCACTGGTTGGGCGCGATTACGAATGGGACCTGATGCCGCTGGCACAGGATCAGGGATTGGGCGCACTGGTCTGGAGCCCCTTGGGATGGGGCAGATTGACCGGCAAAATCCGCCGCGGCACGCCGATTCCTGACGGCAGCCGCCTGCATGAAACCGCACAATTCGGGCCGCCGGTCGGTGAAGACAATCTGTATGACATTGTCGATGTGCTCGATGAACTGAGTGCCGAAACCGGCAAAACCGTCCCGCAGATTGCCATCAACTGGCTGCTGCACCGCCCCACCGTGGCATCGGTGATTATCGGAGCTCGCAATGAACAGCAATTGCGCGACAATCTGGGTGCGGTTGGCTGGTCCCTTTCCAGCGAACAAATCGTCCGCCTTGATGCCATCAGCAAAAGGCAGCCACCCTACCCGCATTACCCCTATTACATCCAGGAAGGCTTCGCCCGACTGAACCCGCCCCTATTTGCATAAGGGTTATGAATACCTGCCACAGGGTCGATCATCCGATGTTAATCACAATGGATTGATCGGCTCTGTCTTGTCTTTGCCAACATCAACGGCTAGTCGGAACATCCGGTTTGATCATGCCACGGATACCCGATGCGATTTCTGCGCTGCCTCATCATTTCTGCAATGTTTGCCATCGCAGCACCTGCCATCGGGAGGCCTGACAGGTCACCACTGAAGCTGATTGGCGAAAGCAGCCAGTTTGTCGAACTTGATCCCCAGCGGATTGCGCGCAACACCCGCTTTTATGACCGGCGAAACAATCCGACCAATATCGGCACCTCTCGCGGCAAGGTGGTTCTGATCAATTTCTGGGCCAGTTGGTGCCTGCCCTGTATGGCCGAAATGCCGTCGCTTGATCAGTTGTCCAATGATCATTCCAATGATGACCTCGCCATCATTCCGATCTCGATAGATGAAGACGGGTTACTGGCTGCCATTCCATTTTACCGCCGACTGGGCCTTGAAAACCTTGAACTGTTCGTCGATCCGAAGGGCGAAACAACCTATAGCGACTGTGACAATCCCAAGGATGCCGAATTTGCCCTATATGGCCTGCCGATCACATATGTCCTTGATCGTGATGGCCGTATTCTTGGCTATATAACGGGAATGGTCGATTGGCAGTCAGACGATGTCGAGGATTTCATTGATCGTCTTTTGGAACCTGCCAAATAAAAACGGGGGCGTTTCGGCCCCCGTTTGATGCTTGTTCGATCAAGCTCTAGCGCTTTTTCTTCTTGTTGCCAAACGGGTTATCACTGCTACGCAGATAAATGCGGATCGGAACGCCCGGCATGTCGAAATCTTCGCGTAGACCATTGATCAGGTAACGCGTATAGCTTTCAGGCAGTTCAGCCGCCTTGGAGCAGTTGATAAAGAAGCTTGGCGGACGCGATTTTGCCTGGGTCATATACCGCAGACGGATACGACGACCGGAAATGACCGGCGGCAAATGGCGTTCGGTAATAGCTTCAAGCCAGCGGTTAAGCTGCGATGTCGGAATACGACGGCTCCAGATATCATAGATATCAAGAACGGTCGGCATCAGGCTGTCCGTGCCGCGCCCGGTCAGGGCCGAGAATGTCAGGATCGGAATGCCCTTGGCCTGTGCAAAGGACGTATCAAGCTTGTCACGCAGGGCCGACATCACACCGGCCTTGTCTTTGACTGCGTCCCACTTGTTCACCGCAATGATCAGTGCTCGGCCTTCTTCAAGGACCATGCGCGCAATCGTCAGATCCTGCTTATCAAGCGTATTGGTAGCATCAAGCATAATGACAACGACCTGCGCGTAACGGATCACACGCAGGGTATCGGTCACCGAAAGCTTTTCAACACGATCATCAATCTTCTTCTTGCGGCGCATCCCGGCGGTATCGACCAGACGGATCGGACGGCCTTCATAGGACCAGTCAACAGCAATGGAATCACGGGTCAAACCGGCCTGCGGCCCGGTCATGACACGGTTTTCACCCAGAAGCTGGTTCAGAAGAGTTGATTTTCCCACATTCGGACGACCGACAATCGCAAGCTGGATTTTCGAATTGTCCTTGCGAACAACTTCTTCCTCGCCTTCATCGTCTTCGTCATATTCGATTTCAAAGGACGGAAAAGAACCATCGTCCTCGTCCATTTCATCATCTTCGAAATCATCATCAATGGCCGCAATATCACCTTCACGACGCGCCTTGCGCTGCTTGTCGCGATACTCCTCCCAATGGGGCAGCATGATATCGATCAGCAATTCCATGCCCTGCCCATGCTCGGCCGAGATCGGTGCAACATCGCCAAGACCAAGGCCATAGGCCTCGTAAAGGCCGGCATCCTGATCCTTGCCCTCATGCTTGTTGGCAATCACATAGACCGGTTTCCTGCGCTTGCGCAGCCAGTCGGCAAAGTGATTGTCAAGCGGAGTCAGGCCGGCTCGTGCATCAATCAGGAAAAACGCAATATCGCATTCCTCGAAGGCCATTTCGCTTTGCTGGCGCATTTTGCCTTCGATGGAATCGTCAAATGCCTCTTCCAGACCGGCAGTGTCGATAATATCGAAATGGATATGCCCCAGACGCGCACGACCATAGCGGCGATCACGCGTAACGCCCGGCTGGTCGTCAACCAGCGCCAGCTTCTTGCCGACCAGACGGTTAAACAGGGTCGACTTCCCGACATTGGGGCGACCGATAATGGCTACTTTCAGCGACATCTGACTTTCAGACTCATTGTTATAAAACGGCGATGTGCGCCGAGGGGCAATTTACCCCGTTCCGGCGCACGCGCATATCAGGCAAAAGATCGGGTCTTTCGCGAAAAAACTGTGTTCGACCTGTCAGCGATACGCGATTAAATCGGCATCCGCAGTCAGGAAGTAAAGACTGTCACCCGCAACAGACGGCGGCAAAGTGATCGGGCCGGAAACCTGATCCTTGCCCATGATCTCGCCGCTATACGGGGAAACAGTCATGATTTCGCCCTGCTCGTTTCCGACAATCAACCTGTCACCAACCAGAACCGGTCCGGTCCACACCATCGGCTCTTCCTGATCTTCGGGGTCGACAAAACGCGGCAAAGCGGTCACCCATTTAACCTGTCCGGTGTCCCGACGCAAGGCAATCAGATCATTTGTGTTGGTAAGAACGAAAACATAATCCCCGGCAACCCACGGTGATTGAATGCCACCGGCCTCCAGCTCCCAGACGCGATACCCGGTACGCAGGTCAATCGCAACCGTCAAACCGGCATTGCTTGTCGCGATTACCAGATTATTGTCGATCACGGGAAGACCACGAATATCGGCAATGGCCGAAACCGCATCGGTACGCCCGGCAGACGCCAGTGCGTCCGACCAGATCACCTGACCGTTTTCAACACGCAGCGCATACATTTCACCAGTGGTATAGGCTGAAATGACAACCCCTTGGTCAACTGCCGGGCTGGCACCACCAATAAAGGATGCACCTTCTGATGCACCGCGATGGGACCAAAGCGTATCACCGGTCATCGCATTCAGCGCGACAGTCTGGTTATCGACCGTCACAACAAAGACACGCCCGCCACGGACTGTCGGCGCACCGCGCATCGGGGCGGTCACCTGCGAACGC
>CBIHMD010000306.1:0-4224 GCA_966210655.1 uncultured Thalassospira sp. | reverse complement strand
TTCCATGGCAGTATCTGAATTTCCTGCCGCTTCCGCATGGGCACTTTTGATTTTTCCAAGATGTGCTCATTTAGGTTTTCTCCCGCGGTTTGCTTCAATTTTTCATTGCATAGTTAATTCATCCATTTCGCAATCATTTTATGCTGTACGGCTGCCTGTGCTGCCATCCGGTAATAGGACAGCAATTCGCGCATTGGTGATGACATCCGGTCAAAGCCGGAAATGAAGGCGACAATAATCCCGACCGATGTTTCGCCCTTGATCGCAAGATAGCCACCCACAATCAGCACGCAAAGCGGGGCCAGGGCATTGAGCAGATTGATCAGGGTTTTCATCCCGAACTTGAGGATGAAAAACCACATGCGGTTATTATACAGGTAACTGATGCCGCGGTGGATCGGATCCAGAAGTTCCTTGTGATCGTCATTTTCGCTGGGGTGGAGTTCGCTTAGCTCGTCGCTGACTTCGCGCATTTTTTCCACGCGCTTTTCAATCAGCCGGTTGATCTGCTTTTGAATGACCGGCACCAATGCGATTTGCGGGATCAGGGCCAATATGCCGATCAGCCCGATGATTGGTTCGACACTGACCATATAGCCGATCCCGAAAATCAGCATCCCGGCATTGACCACCGGCTGCGAAAGGCCATCGCCAACAAACCCGCCCAGTTTTTCGATTTCTGATCCGATGATCGATACCGCCCGGCCGTTTTCGCCCTCGCCATTGCCGGTGCGGTCTTCGGCGTAAAGGCGGCTGAGATGGCGGCGATTATGGCGGATCGCACTTTCGCTAAGCCAGCCTTCATACATCCGCAAAACGAATTTGGCCGCGGATTGCAGTAGAACAACAGCCAGATAGATCAGCGCCAGCACGGTCAGAAGCGACATATCCTGTTTGCTGATCGCATCATCGACAAGGCGGCGTTGCAGTTCCAGCGGCACAATGCCAAGGGCGGCAACGGATATGGCAATCAGGCACACCGCAATCTGGTGTCGACCGCTCATGAGCCAGATATAGCGCCACAAAGACCGCGCAGGGCGATCATCGCCGGTGGATTTCGGCACGTGCGGGCGGATGCGAAACAGCTTCATGAAGGGACCGTTCTGATGGATATCATAAGGTCTTAACGCGCCAGAACCCGTTTGGTGCCCGTACCGGTCGAAATGCCGGTATTTCCCGCCCGGCTTCTAGACTTTAGTCCAGCCTGCCCACACATATCGCAATGACGTTAGGGAAATCAGGCCTTTGCGGGCCATTTTGTTCCTGTACCAGACTGTGAAAAATAATTGGCATTCCAGTACCGAATAATGCTATTCCAAATCATCATTCAGATTGTATCACCGGCATGACCATCGTCATGAATGCATTCCGGGCGGCCCAAAGTAAGGATCACGCAATATGCAGGATATTATCGCCAAGCTCGAAGCCAAACGCGCAGAGGCGGGTATGGGCGGCGGCCAGCGCCGCATCGACAATCAGCATGCCAAGGGCAAACTGACGGCGCGCGAACGGCTTGATGTGCTTCTTGACGAAGGTTCGTTCGAGGAATGGGACATGTTTGTCGAACATGATTGCGTTGATTTCGGCATGACCGAAAACCGCATTCCGGGCGATGGCGTGGTCACCGGGCATGGCACGATCAATGGCCGTCTGGTGTTTGTTTTCAGCCAGGACTTCACCGTGTTCGGTGGCGCACTTTCAGGCGCGCATGCGCGCAAGATCTGCAAGATCATGGATCAGGCGATGAAGGTCGGCGCACCGGTGATCGGGCTTAACGATTCCGGCGGGGCGCGCATTCAGGAAGGTGTCGAAAGCCTTGCCGGTTATGCCGATGTGTTCCAGCGCAATGTCGAGGCATCCGGCGTTATCCCGCAGATTTCCCTGATCATGGGGCCATGTGCCGGCGGTGCGGTCTATAGCCCGGCCATGACCGACTTCATTTTCATGGTCAAGGACAGTTCATACATGTTCGTGACCGGCCCGGACGTGGTCAAGACCGTGACGCACGAGGAAGTCACCCACGAGGAACTTGGCGGGGCGATGACCCATACCAGCATTTCCGGTGTGGCCGATCTGGCGTTTGAAAACGATGTTGATCTGCTGTTGCAGACGCGCCGTTTCATGGACTTCCTGCCGCTGAGTAATAAGGAAAAGCCGCCCGCACGCCTGTGCGAAGACCCGATCATGCGCGATGATTTCTCGCTTGATACGCTGGTCCCTGAGAATCCCAACATGCCCTATGACATGAAGGAACTGATCACAAAGGTCGTCGATGAAGGCGACTTTTATGAAATTCAGCCCGATCATGCCAAAAACATCATCATCGGCATGGCGCGCATGGATGGCCGCACGGTTGGCATCGTCGCCAATCAGCCGATGGTTTTGGCCGGTTGCCTTGATATCGCAAGCTCGAAAAAGGCGGCGCGGTTTGTGCGGTTCTGTGATGCCTATAACATTCCGATTGTCACCTTTGTCGATGTGCCGGGCTTCATGCCGGGCACCGCACAGGAATATGGCGGCATCATCAAACATGGTGCGAAACTGCTTTACGCCTATGCCGAGGCGACGGTGCCAAAGGTCACGGTCATCACCCGCAAGGCTTATGGCGGGGCTTATGACGTGATGGCGTCCAAGCATCTGCGGGGCGACGTTAACTATGCCTGGCCGACTGCTGAAATCGCGGTAATGGGGCCAAAGGGTGCTGTGGAAATCATTTTCCGTGCCGATATGAACGACCCGGCCAAGATCGAGGCCCGCACCGAAGAATACCGCGAAAAATTTGCCAACCCGTTTGTCGCGGGGCGCAAGGGGTTCATTGATGATGTCATCATGCCGCATGGCACGCGCAGGCGTGTGTGCAAGTCGCTTGGCATGCTGCGCAACAAGGACATCAAGAACCCGGCCCGTAAACACGGCAACATTCCGCTTTAACCCGCGACGTCAAATTGGGAGCAAACAATATGTTCAAGAAAATCCTGATTGCCAACCGCGGTGAAATTGCCTGCCGCGTGATCAAATCAGCCCGTAAAATGGGCATTGCCACGGTTGCGGTTTATTCCGATGCCGATAAAAATGCCCTGCATGTGCAGTTGGCCGACGAAGCCGTACATATCGGCCCGGCGCCATCCAACCAGTCCTATCTGGTGATTGATAAAATCATCGATGCCTGCAAATCCACGGGGGCTGAGGCCGTCCATCCCGGCTATGGCTTCCTTTCGGAAAATCAGGCCTTTGCCAAGGCGCTTGATGCCGCCAAAATTGCCTTCATCGGCCCGCCGGTCGGCGCGATTGCCGCGATGGGCGATAAGATTACCTCGAAAAAAATCGCCGCGGAAGCCGGTGTTTCCACCGTGCCGGGCTATATGGGCGTGATCAAGGATACCGATGAGGCGGTTAAAATCGCCAATGATGTCGGCTATCCGGTGATGTTGAAGGCATCGGCTGGCGGTGGTGGCAAGGGCATGCGCATTGCGCGCAACGATGCCGAATGCCGCGAAGGCTTTGAACGTGCCACGTCAGAAGCCGCAAGCTCGTTTGGTGATGATCGCGTCTTTATCGAAAAATTCGTCGAAGAACCGCGCCATATCGAAATTCAGGTGCTTTGCGATAAGCATGGTCACGGCATTTACCTTGGCGAACGCGAATGTTCGATCCAGCGCCGTCATCAGAAAGTCGTCGAAGAAGCCCCGTCACCCTTTATCGACCCCGAAACCCGCAAGGCGATGGGCGAACAGGCCGTGGCACTGGCGCATGCGGTGGATTATTGCTCTGCCGGGACGGTGGAATTCATTGTCGATAAGGACAAGAACTTCTACTTCCTTGAAATGAACACCCGTCTTCAGGTCGAACATCCGGTGACCGAACTGGTTACGGGCGAGGATCTTGTGGAATGGATGATCAAAATCGCCAATGACGAAAAGCTGACGCTCGCGCAGGATGACGTCAAGCTGACCGGCTGGGCGATGGAAACCCGCATTTATGCCGAGGACCCGTTCCGTGAATTCCTGCCTTCCACCGGGCGTCTGGTGCGGTATCAGCCGCCAGTGGAAAGCGCATCCGTGCGTGTTGATACCGGCGTGTTCGAAGGCGGCGAAATTTCGATGTATTACGACCCGATGGTCGCAAAACTCGTGACATACGGCGAAACCCGTGATGATGCGATTGCGGAAATGCGTGCGGCGCTTGATGCCTATTACATTCGCGGCATTTCGCACAATATCCCGT
>CBIHMD010000305.1:0-4233 GCA_966210655.1 uncultured Thalassospira sp. | reverse complement strand
ACCCGACAGGGACTGCCAACTTTGCCCGCGCCTTGTTGATGTCCGTCGCGCCAATCAGGCAAAATTTCCCGATTTTTAGAACGGCCCGGTCCGTCCTTTCGGTTCGCTTGACGCCCGCCTGCTCGTCGTTGGACTTGCCCCGGGCTTAAAGGGTGCCAACGCGACCGGTCGTCCCTTTACCGGCGATTACGCGGGCGATCTTCTTTACGATACGCTCAAGAAATTCGGTTTTGCCAAGGGGACTTATGCAAAACGTCCTGATGACGGGCTTGAACTGATTGATTGCCGGATTACCAATGCCGTCAAATGCGTGCCGCCGGAAAACAAGCCGACAGGCCCCGAAGCCAATACCTGCCGCCCCTTCCTGATCAGCGAATTCGGGGCAATGAAAAACCTTTCGGCCATTCTGTGCCTTGGACAGGTCGCCCATCAGGCAATGTTGCGAACTTTCGGGCTCAAGCTTTCATCCCTGAAATTCGGTCATCGGGCATCGCATCAAATGGAAAATGGCATCACACTGTTTGATAGCTATCACTGTTCGCGTTACAACACCCAGACCTATCGCCTGACGCCCGAGATGTTTGAAAACGTCTTTGTCGATATCCGCGCACATCTGGACCGTTAAATTGCCCGATACAGCACCTCTACCCGGCTTGCTCGACCGACCTGCACAACGTCTGCCGATTGACGTTCTGCGCGAAGTATTCGGCTATGACAGTTTCCGTGGCCAGCAGGCCGAAATCATTGACCATGTGATTGCCGGGAACGATGCGCTGGTCCTGATGCCAACGGGTGGCGGTAAATCCCTGTGTTATCAGATCCCGGCTTTGTGTCGCCCCGGAACCGCCGTCGTTGTATCGCCCCTGATCGCACTGATGAAGGATCAGGTTGACGCGCTAAGCCAGCTTGGCGTCAAGGCGGCCTTTATCAATTCGACCCTAACACCCGACGCTGCGCGCGAAATCGAAACCCGTGCGGTTGATGGCGATATCGATCTGCTTTACGTGGCACCTGAACGGTTTGCCACTGATCGTTTTCTCAACCTGCTTGACCGGATCAGCATATCGCTGTTCGCGATTGACGAAGCCCACTGCGTCTCGCAATGGGGGCATGATTTCCGGCCGGAATATCGCAGGCTTGACCTTTTGCCGACGCGTTTCCCGCATGTGCCGCGTGTTGCCTTGACCGCAACGGCAGATACCCCGACCCGCAAGGACATTGCCGAAAACCTGCATCTGACAAATGCGCAATGCTTCCTGACCGGTTTTGATCGCCCGAACATCACCTACCGGATTGAGACAAAGGGCAATTCAAAACAGCGCCTTCTGTCTTTTCTGAACCGTGAACATGCCGAAGATGCCGGGATTGTCTATTGCCTGTCGCGCCGCAAGACCGAAGACGTCGCCCAATGGCTGACCGATAACGGTCGCCCTGCCTTGCCCTATCACGCCGGACTGACACAGGAAACAAGACAGCTTCATCAGGACAGGTTCCTGCGCGAAGACGGTCTGATCATTTGCGCAACGGTTGCCTTTGGCATGGGAATCGACAAGCCGAATGTCCGCTTTGTCGCCCATCTGAACCTGCCCAAAAGCATGGAAGCCTATTATCAGGAAACCGGCCGTGCCGGGCGCGATGGCCTGCCCGCCAACGCATGGATGAATTACGATTTGTCCGACATCGTTTCCATCCGCTCCATGCTGGCAACGTCAGATGCGCCTGACAGTCAGAAACGCATCGAAAGCCGCAAACTTGATGCCTTGGTCGGCCTTGCCGAAACGATGAAATGTCGCAGGCAAGTCATCCTGTCCTATTTCGGCGAAGAAAATACCAAGCCGTGCGGCAATTGCGATACCTGCCTTGAACCGGTTGATACCTGGGACGCAACCGATGCATCCCGCAAGGCACTCTCCGCGGTCTATCGCACCGGTCAACGGTTTGGTCCGGCCCACATCATCGAAGTCCTGATGGGCCGCAAAACCGAAAAAATCCGCCAGAACAGTCATGACGACCTTTCGGTTTACGGCATCGGCAAGGATATCGCCCAACCACAATGGCGGTCCGTTTTCCGCCAATTGCTTGCCATGGGCTATCTTCAGGTCGATGTCGAAGGCCACGGCGGCATCTATCTGACCGAAGAATCGCGGCCCGTCCTGCGCGGTGAGAAAGTCGTCGAGATGCGCAAGGACCCGGGCGAAAGCAAGCGCACCATGACCAAGCGGCTGCGTGATTTCGATACCGAGTTTGAAAACGAGGAAGATCGTGATCTGTGGGAACGCCTGCGCAATTTGCGCCGCGAGCTTGCCAGCAGCCAGAATGTCCCGCCCTATGTCATTTTCAGCGATAGAACGCTTTGGGAAATGGTCCGGTTCAAACCGCGGACGCTTCAGGACATGGCATCAATCAACGGGGTTGGCGTCAAGAAACTCGACCAGTATGGGCTGGTGTTCCTTGATGTGATGGATGGGCGGCGCTAAAAATTTCCTATGACCTGGCCAATGCCTGCCGGATGGCGGAAATCACCTGATCATCTTCCGGTTTGATCCGGGTAGCAAAACTGGCAACCAGATTGCCGTTCGGATCGACCAGATATTTGTGGAAATTCCATTGCGGGGCCTGATCGCTGCCAAGCTCCGCCTCTGCCCATTTAAAGAACGGATGCGCATTATCTCCGCGAACCGACTGTTTGGTGGTCATCGGGAAATCGACATCAAAATTGACGGTACAGAAATCCTTGATTTCGCTGTCTTCCGCATATTCCTGTCCGCCAAAATCGCCTGATGGAACGCCCAGAACAATCAGCCCTGCGGCCCGGTAATCCGACCATAGCGCCTGAAGCCCGGTATATTGTGGTGTATAGCCACACATCGAGGCGGTATTGACGACCAGAACCGCCTTGCCCCGATAATCCGCAAGATCGATTTCGCCCCCGTCAATCGACGGGAATGTAAAATTGTGGGCATTCATCGCTTTATCGCTGGCCATGGCAGAACTTCCAATCATCAGGCAAACGAAGCCGCACAAACCGGATTTCAACAAAATCCGCATTCCGTTTCCGAAACTTCTGATTTTTCTAGCCATATCGCTCTTCCGTCCATGGATCAGCGTTGTTGTGATAGCCGCGTACTTCCCAGAAGCCGGGTTTGTCGATTTTGGAAAATGTAATCTGGTGCACCCATTTCGCACTTTTCCAGAAATACAGCTTTGGAATGATCACGCGAACCGGACCACCATGTTCCTCGGTCAGCGGTGCATCTTCCCAATGATGGGCAAGCAACACGTCATCATCGAGAAACTGATCGATCCGAACATTGGTTGTATAACCGTCATGGGCGGTGAAAAGGACATGCCTGGCATCTGATGTCGGCTTTACCAGATCGGCAAGCGACAAGGCAGAAACACCCTGCCAGTGATTGTCGTAGCGCGACCAGCTGGTGACACAATGAATATCATTTCTGGCCATAAAGGGCGGTAGATCAAGCAGTTGCCCAAAATCGAGCGTGACCGGGTTTTCAACCTCGCCGTCAATCGTCAGGCGAAAATCATCCGTTCCGACATGTGGCGTGATGCCAAGATCAAGCACCGGCCAGTCTTTGACCTCGCGCTGGCCGGGTGGCAGGCGATTTTCATGTGCATGATCGGCCTGCCCCGTCAAAAGACGACCGTTTTGCGCCCATTTTTGCTTTGCTTCGATCAATTTCTCTTTGATCTTGCCGCTAAAACCATCAGTCATCCAGATTCCCTTCCTGACCACATCATACGAAAAATGGCGCAGTCATGTTCACCATGTCTGCGCCATTTATGCATTTTATTGGTCGTGGCAAGCAATACACATGCTCGCGAGGCGAATGGCTTCAGCCGAAATCCCGCATGATCCGGGCCTTATCGCGCTGCCAGTCACGTTCTTTGACAGCCTCGCGTTTATCGCCCTTTTTCTTGCCTTCTGCGATTGCCAGTTCAAGTTTGGCAATGCCGCGCTCGTTGAAATAAAGCTTTACCGGAACAAGGGTGAACCCCTTTTTGTTCAGGGCATCGCTCATCTTTACGATTTCACGTTTCCGCAAAAGCAGTTTACGCGGCCGACGCTCTTCGTGACCAAACGGCATCTTGCTTTGATATTCAGGGATATAGGCGTTGATCAGCCACACCTCGCCATTCTTTGCCTCGGCATAGGATTCCTGAATATTGCCCTTGCCATCGCGAAGTGATTTGACCTCGGTACCGCGCAAAGCA
>CBIHMD010000304.1:0-4244 GCA_966210655.1 uncultured Thalassospira sp. | reverse complement strand
AGCCTAGTTCATCCCGTCTGGACCATCAAGCAGTCGGACACGTAATCGAGGTTAAAATCATGAAGGTTCTGGTCGTTGGCGGTGGCGGACGTGAACATGCATTGTGCTGGGCAATTGCCAAAAGCCCGCGGCTGACCAAACTTTGGTGCGCGCCGGGCAATGCCGGGATTGCCGATTCCGCGCAATGTGTTGCCATTTCCGATAGCGACATTGACGGCCTTGTGAAATTTGCCACCGACAATGCGGTTGATCTGGTTGTTGTCGGCCCCGAGGCCCCGCTGGTGGCTGGCCTTGTCGATGCACTCGACACCGTTGGCATCAAATCGTTTGGCTGTTCCAAGGCTGCCGCACAGCTTGAAGGCTCCAAGGGTTTCATGAAGGACATGGTGGCAAAATTTGGCGTCCCGTCCGCTGCCTATGGCCGTTTCACCACGCCTGACGATGCGCGGGCCTTTGTTGAAAAACACGGTGCGCCGATTGTCGTTAAGACAGACGGCCTTGCCGCGGGCAAGGGTGTGACGATTTGCCAGACAGTTGACGAAGCCCTTGCCGCAATTGACGAATGCATGGTCGGTGGCAAATTCGGCGATGCCGGTGCAGAACTGGTGATCGAGGAATTCATGACCGGCGAAGAAGCATCCTTCTTTGCCGTCTGCGATGGCGAAAACGTCATCCCGCTGATTGCGGCCCAAGATCACAAGGCTGTTGGCGAAGGCGATACCGGCCCGAATACCGGCGGTATGGGTGCCTATTCCCCGGCCCCGGTCTTTACCAAATCGGTTGAAGACAAGGTCATGGAACAGATCATTGTTCCGACCGTCAAGGGCATGGCCGCCGAAGGCCATCCGTTCAAGGGGGTTTTGTTTGCCGGTCTGATGATTGACGATGCGGGCAATCCGAAACTGATCGAATACAACATCCGTTTTGGCGACCCGGAATGCCAGGTTCTGATGACGCGTCTGAAATCGGATGTGCTGGATATTCTTGATGGGGCGGCAACCGGCAAACTCGATACCGTCAAACCCGAATGGCATGATGAAACCGCCATGGTCGTTGTCATGGCCGCCAAGGGGTATCCGGGCAGCTACGGAAAAGGCACCGAGATCAGAAACGTTGCCGATGCGGATGCGATGGACAAGGTCAAGGTCCTGCATGCGGGAACGAAAATGGATGGTGACAAACTGACCGCGACAGGTGGTCGCGTTCTTGGCGTTACCGCACGTGGTACGTCGGTGACCGAGGCGCAGAAACGCGCCTATGAAGCCGTTGACGCCATTAATTGGCCGGGTGGTTTTTGCCGCCGTGATATCGGCTGGCGCGCGATTGCCCGCGAACAGAAATAAGCCTTTGAATTGGAAAAGACCGGGTCAGGCAGCCCGGTCTTTTTTCATGCCTGTGTGATAACGCACCATACATGGCCCATCGGGGCCATGTTCGATGGTGGCGTCGACACCAAACACATCGCGCAGATTTTCCGATGTCAGAATGTCGGCGGGGCTGCCGATCCCCACCAGTTCCCCATCACGCATCATGGCAATCCGGTCGCAATACATCGCGGCATGGTTCAGATCGTGCAGGGCTGCGACCACGGTAACCGGCAATTCGCGCACCAGTTCCAGTAATCCAAGCTGATGGCGGATATCCAGATGGTTTGTCGGCTCGTCCAGTAACAGGAATTTCGGTTCCTGTGCCAGCGCGCGCGCAATATGAACCCGCTGCTTCTCGCCGCCCGAAAGTGTATGCCAGAACCGGTCAGCCAGATGGGTCATGTCGACATCACCAAGGGCGCGGTTAACAATCGCATCATCCCGTTCAGACCAGGGCGACAGCATGCTGAGATATGGTGTGCGCCCCAGTGCGACTGCCTCGCGTGCGGTCAGGCGGTCCGTTGTATCGGCCTGCTGTTCAACAAAGCCGATCTGCCGGGCCAGTTTGCGACGGCCATGCTTTTTCATGTCCAGCCCCGCCAGCGTC
Organism: uncultured Thalassospira sp.; assembly: GCA_966210655.1. Lineage (GTDB taxonomy): Bacteria > Pseudomonadota > Alphaproteobacteria > Rhodospirillales > Thalassospiraceae > Thalassospira. The sequence continues at coordinate 2,270 of CBIHMD010000304.1, read as the reverse complement.
GCACCCCCCTGATCAGGTGGACGAATACCAGCCAAAACCGACATCAAACTGGTTTTGCCCGATCCATTCGGCCCGATCAGGCCCAGAAACTCGCCCGGCTCAACCCGGAGGGAGACATTTTTGATGATCTTGCGAAAACCGGCAGACCAAACGATATCGCACAGTTCCAGAGTCATCGCAAAATCCTTCCGTGACACAGGATCAGGGCAAAGGCCGGGGCCCCGACAAGGGCGGTAATCACACCGATTGGCAAAACCTGCCCGGGAACGATCACGCGTGAGATGACATCGGCACAGACCAGAAACAGTGCGCCGATCAACGCCGATAACGGCAATAGCAGCCCGTGGCGCGTTCCGACAAAAAAGCGCGCGGCATGCGGGATCACCAGACCGACAAAGCCGATGGAGCCGACAATACTGACCATCACAGCCGTCATCATCGCCGCCGCAGCAATCAGAACGGCATAAACGCGTCTGACCGGAACACCAAGCGATGCCGCGGATTCACGTCCAAACGTAAAGGCATCAAGTGCACGTGCATGCCAAAGACACACGAAAAGCCCGACAATAGCCACGGGCAAGGCCAACCACACATCGGGCCAGCGCACGCCGCTAAGATTGCCCAGAAGCCAGAACATGATGCCGCGCGCCTGTTCGGCACTGGCCGATTTGGTGACAATGAAAGATGTCAGGGCATTAAACATTTGCGACCCGGCAATACCGGCCAGAATGATTGCCCCCGTGCCGCGCCCGGCCTGTAACGCCAGAAGGGTCACAAAGGCGAATGCCGCCACCGCCCCGATAAATGCGCCAAGTGACAGGGACAGCATCCCTGCCCCAAGGCCAAGGATCACGATACTGACTGCACCGGTCGACGCCCCGGCAGAAATACCCAGCAGATAAGGATCGGCAAGACTGTTGCGCAAAAGCGCCTGCAGGACCGCGCCGGAAACGGCCAAAGCCGCCCCGCAACTTGCGGCAACGATGGCGCGGCTCAGCCGATAGTTCCAGACAATACCAGCATCAATAGCATCCACCGGATGACCGGCATCCCACAAATGATTGGCAATCGTATCGATCACCGTGCCAACAGGAATGGCTGTTTCGCCCACAGATGCGGCAACCGCCAGAACCGCCGCCAGCAACATCAGCGCGGCAAATGCCACGCTGATGCGTTTGATGAAAACAGGGCTGGAAATGACGTTACCGATCACTGGCCCTATCACTGGGTAGCCTCGAACGCCTCGATTGCATTGGCCAGCGTTTCAATGCCCTCGATTGTCCGCATGGTCGGGTTCATCGACTGGGCATCCATGACGACGATATTTCCGCTTTTGACGGCACTCATCTGGCTGGTTACCGGATCGGATTTCAGGAACTGCATTTTCAGTTCCCAGTCATCGGCCGGAAAACGGCGACGATCCATTTTGCCAATCGCAATGATATCGGGATTGGTTCGTGCGATGGTTTCCCACCCGACCGTCGGCCATTCATCGTCGCTGTCGATAACATTGTCGACACCAAGGATCGACATGACATAGGCCGGTGCGCCTTTCTGACCGGCAACAAACGGATCGACATCGATTTCGGCACTGGAGAACCAGAACAGGGCTGAAATTCCCTTGCCGTCGACAGCGGCGACTTTTTCACGTGCGGCTTTTTCACGGGCTTTAAAATCGGCAATCAGATCCGCCCCGCGTTCCTCGACATCGAAGATTTTCGAAAGGTCGTCTATCCCCTGATATATCTGATCCATCGAAAAAGCATCGATCCGGGTTCCGTCGCCGCCCGTGGTGTTGTCCTTGCCCATGCAATCGGCTGGTGCGGTATAGACCGGGATTGAAAGTTCGGCAAACTGGTCAATCGTCCCTACCTTGCCATTCGGACCGATATGCCATTGGAACTGGGTTGCGACCAGATCGGGTTTCTGGCCGACCACACTTTCAAAGCTGGGGTCATTGTCTGCCAGACGCGGAATGGTGGCGTTGACGTCACGAAACTGTTCCTGCACCGGCCCAATCCATACGGCCGTTCCAACCACCCTGTCGGCCAGCCCCAGAAGATAAAGCAGTTCGGTGCTGCTTTGACCAAGCGATACGACACGGTTCGGGGCCTGATCAAAGGTCAGAGTCCGGCCGCAATTTTCCAATGTAAGCGGATAATCGGTGGCTGATGCGTATTGCGCGAAAGAAGCCAGTCCTGCAGCAAACACCCCGACTGCAAGAACCTGTCTGTTCAGTTTAATCACTTTGCGTCCTTTCATGGATATAC
>CBIHMD010000303.1:0-4258 GCA_966210655.1 uncultured Thalassospira sp. | reverse complement strand
GAACACGACCGGGCGGTCCTATAGTCTTGAACGGCGTTTGGCCGTGCTCGAAATCGCGCGCAAATATGGTGCGGTCATCCTTGAAGACGCGGCCTATTGCAAACTGTCCTACGAAGGCGATGTCTTGCCATCGTTGCTTGCCCTTGATGAAACCAATGGTGACCCGCAGGCCGGAACCGTTATCCAGCTTGGCACATTTTCCAAAACATTGGTGCCCGCCCTTCGCATCGGGTGGGTCTGTGCGCCGCGTCCGGTGATCGAACGGCTGGTTCTGATGAAGCAGGCCGGTGACCTGCATGTGTCGACCATCAATCAGGAAGTCGCCCTTCGTGCGGCGCGTAGACTGTTTCCGGGGCATCTGGATACCATCCGCGATGCCTATCGCAGCAAACGCGATATGATGCTGGCCGCTTTGGATGAATTCATGCCCGAAACAGTGTCTTATACAAGACCCGAAGGCGGCATGTTCATCTGGCTGACCCTGCCGGAAAATATCGATAGTCGCCAATTGCTTGAACAGGCCCTGCATGATGCCAAGGTTGCCCTTGTTCCCGGTCAGGCCTTCTTCTGTGATCACACGGGCCGTAATACCGCGCGTCTTAGCTTTGCGACCGAAAAGGCGGATCGCATTCGCGACGGCATCGAACGCTTGGCATTGCTGATCCGGCGTGTGCACAATCAGTAAGGGGTATTGTGCAACAAAGCCGAAGGATCATCATGAACATCCAACGCAACGCATCAAAGGCATCGACCAAGGGATCGCCGGATTACTTCACGGGTACGGTCCGGATCGACAGCCCGTTTCAAACCACCGATCCGGCCCGTCTCGGTGGGGCCATCGTAACGTTTGAACCGGGTGCCCGCACCGCATGGCACACCCATCCGCTAGGCCAGACCGTGATCATCACAAGCGGCCTTGGCTGGGCACAGCGTGAAGGCGGGCCACGCGAAGAAATCCGCCCCGGCGATATCGTCTGGTTCGAGCCGGGTGAAAAGCACTGGCACGGAGCGACCGACAAAACCGCGATGACCCATATCGCCATTGCGGAATCCGTGAACGGATCGCCGGTCGACTGGCTGGAAAAGGTCGCGGACAGCGATTATCTGGGCCAATGACCGGACCCGAATAAAAAAGCCCGGCAGGGGTGGGGGACCGCGCTGCCGGGCCGGAGTTGCTGACAAGTGTCGAAATATCTGACGCTAGCGATTGGCTTTTGTGAACAGGTTGCGCGAAATGCGACCTTTACATTTCCGGTTCGTTCGCAAAGCACAGCTTTTCCAGCGCCAGCGAACTTTGCGTCTGGCGGCGTTCCTTGTGGCGCAGCATCATGAATTTGCGCGGGCGAATGTGAAAAGCCGCCCGGAAAAGCCGCCCCTGCGCGATCAGGGAACTGACGGCGAAGCTTGAAACGGCGGTGGCGCTGATGCCGGTTTCAACGGCGGTAATCACCGCCTCGTTCGCCGGTAATGTCAGGGCGATTTTAAGCCTTTGCGGATCGACGCCCGACTGGCGCAGGGCATTTTCAAATTCCGACCTTGTGCCGGAACCGGCTTCGCGAAGCACCCAACTGCTTTGTATGATCAGGTCCTGCGCACTTAACGGCCTGCCATCGGCCCAAAGATGTTTGGGGCCGACCACCACCACCAGTGCGTCTTCGGCGACTTCGCGCATGGCAAGAACGGGTTCATCCACTTCGCCCTCGATAAAGCCGATATCGGCGGCACCACCACGGACGGCATCGGCCACGGTCTTGGTGTTGCCAATCGTCAGGTTGATGGCAATGCCGGGATACTGGTCATGAAACTGCATTAAAAACGGCGGCAGCCAGTAACTGGCAATTGTCTGGCTGGCGTAAACGTTAAGTTCGCCGCGCTGCAATCCGCCAAGTTCGGCCAGAGTCAGTTCGGCGGCACGTGCGCGTGCCAGTGTCGCCTTGGCTTCGTTTAAAAACAGCCGCCCGGTTTCGCTAAGCTCGATCCGCCGTCCGACCCGGTGAAAAAGCGCGACGCCATAAAACCCTTCAAGGTTCTTGATCGCGGAACTGACTGCAGACGGGGTCAGGCCAATCGCATCTGCGGCCTTTGTCAGGTGTTCGCGTTCGGCCACGGCAGCGAAGATCGCAAGCTGTTCAAGGGTCATCATGGCATATGCCTGTTGATCGTTCGAAATAATCGAATGAAATATCCATTTTTATTCGATGGAAGTAAATGATTGATCGTGTGATTTTTCGCCTGTCACATTTTACAGGCAGATCATGTTTTTTAATGCTCGCATCAAGCCGGTTCTTCCGGGGCTGTTCCTGACCACGGCGGTGGCACTTGTCGCCAAGCTGGTCGAACAGGCCGAGCGTAGCCTGATGGGGCATGGCTGGATCGAAAGTCTGGTCTTTGCGATCCTGCTGGGCGTGGTGATGCGGTCTGTGTTCGGCCTTGCCAAGCCTTTCCATGATGGCGTGCGGTTTTGTGGTAAGACCGTGCTTGAAATCGCGATTGTTTTGCTTGGCGCGTCAATCAGTGCGCAGGCCTTGGGGCAGGCGGGTTTTGGCCTGATTGCGGCCATCGTTCTGGTGGTTTGTGCCAGTCTGTTTCTGAGTTTTCATATCGGACGGGCGCTGGGCCTGTCGAAGCATTTATCCATGCTGGTGGCGTGTGGCAATTCGATCTGCGGCAATTCGGCGATTGCTGCCACCGCGCCGGTAATCTCGGCCAAATCCGATGATGTCGCGGCCTCCATCGCCTTTACCGCCGTGCTGGGTGTGCTGTTTGTCTTTGCCCTGCCACTGGTGCATGTCGGTCTGGGCCTGAGTGCCGCGCAATATGGCATCTTTTCCGGGCTGACGGTCTATGCCGTGCCACAGGTTCTGGCCGCGACTGCTCCGGCGGGGGCATTGGCCGTACAGGTCGGCACCTTGGTCAAGCTGATCCGGGTTCTGATGCTCGGCCCGGTGATCTTTGCCCTGGCGCTAACAAGTGGCCGGAAGCAGGATGTCCGTCTGCCATTTACCCAGATGGTGCCGTGGTTCATTGTCGGTTTCGTTGCCATGATGGCGGCCCGTTCGTTTGGTCTGATCCCCGAAATCGTGCTTGAACCGATGCGCACAACATCGTCTTTCCTGACCATCCTTGCCATGGCGGCATTGGGATTAAGTGTCGATATCCGAAGTGTTCTGCATGTTGGCGGGCGGGTGATTGCCGCGGCTCTTCTGTCGCTTCTGGTGCTGTGCGCGCTTGGTCTGCTGGTTCTGGCTATTTTGGTCTGATCGCAGATAAAAAAAGCCCGCCGCCTGATCGGGGGGATGGCGACGGGCAAGGTGAAGATGCGTCCGGCATCTTCAGACATTGCGGAGCAGACTCTTTGGGAGGCAGGGATCGCGCAATGCCACGGGTAGATCTGCGTTGGTAATCTTCTTTACGTTCTTGCTTCTGTTTTAGATTGCTCGTTTCCTTGTTTGGCGTGTTTCAATGCATTCCATTCGTCATCGGTGAAGATACGTGACCGGGTCAGAAAGCGTTTGCCTTCCGGCCCTTCAAGCGAAAACATGCCGCCGCGTCCATCCACGACGTCAATGATCAACTGCGTGTGACGCCAATATTCGAATTGGGCGCGACCGATGTAAAACGGGCTGCCTTCAATCTCGCCGAGCAACACGTCCTGATCGCCGGTTTTGAACTCTCCATTCGGAAAGCACATTGGCGCACTGCCATCACAACACCCCCCGGATTGATGAAACATCAGGGGGCCGTGAATGTCCTTAAGCTTCCGGATCAGAGCCGTGGCCGCATCGGTGGCTGTCACCCTTGCGGGGATTTGGTCTGTTGTCATGACATCCTCCTCTGTATCGGGAACGGCCGGGTGCGAACAGGCACCCGGCCAACACTTTCCGATCAGAAGAAGCCCATCGGTTTCGGATCATAGGAAACCAGCAGGTTCTTGGTCTGCTGATAATGGTTTAACATCATCTTGTGGTTTTCACGTCCGATACCCGATTGCTTGTAACCGCCAAAGGCGGCATGCGCCGGATAGAGGTGATAGCAATTCGTCCAGACGCGACCGGCCTTGATATTGCGGCCAAACCGATAGGCACGCGTGCCATCGCGGGTCCAGACCCCGGCACCAAGGCCATAAAGCGTGTCATTGGCGATTTTAAGTGCCTCGGCCTCGTCCTTGAAGGTTGTTGCCGAAACAACCGGGCCAAAGATTTCCTCCTGGAAAATCCGCATCCGGTTATGACCCTTGAAGATGGTCGGCTGGATATAG
>CBIHMD010000302.1:0-4260 GCA_966210655.1 uncultured Thalassospira sp. | reverse complement strand
AGGAGACGATTTCAACCGCTGGAAAGTTCCGCCAGCATCCATCGCCATTCATCTTTGTATCGGCTCGGTCTACGCTTGGTCGATTTTCAACCCGCCTTTGATCAAGGAATTCGGCGTTGTTGCCGCAAGTTCCGGTGACTGGGGCCTGCAATCTGTCGTCTGGATTTTCTCGGTTGCTATTGTCTGTCTTGGCCTTGCTGCTGCATTTGGCGGAAAATGGCTTGAAGAAGTCGGCCCGCGTATGGTCGGGGTTGTTGCTGCTTGCTGCTGGGGCGGCGGTTTTATCATTGGTGGTCTTGGCATTGCCAGCCATCAGCTTTGGCTGGTTTATCTGGGATATGGCGTGATTGGCGGGGCCGGTCTTGGTCTTGGCTATGTGTCGCCCGTGTCAACGCTGATCCGATGGTTCCCGGACCGTCGCGGTATGGCAACCGGCATGGCGATCATGGGCTTTGGCGGTGGGGCGATGATCGCAACACCGATCAAGGAAGGTCTGCTTTCGCTGTTTTACAAGGTGCCGGAATATCTTGGCCCGGAAAGTGCTGTTAACCTTGTCACCGAGGGCGGCAAACGCATGGCCGAAGTCGGTGGCCAGATGGTCGAAGTCGTGATTGCAGGTGCCGCCCAGGTGGCATCGGCCCCGGTTCCGATTGAAGAAGGCGTTTATGTTGCAGGGACCGGTAATACCGGTGCATCCGCGACATTCATTACACTTGGTGTGGCCTATTTCATCGTCATGATCATCGCGGCATTCTCGTATCGTGTACCGCGCGAAGGCTGGTTGCCGGCAGGCTGGACGCCGCCGACTGGCGAGGAAGCCTCCAAGCGGATGATCACCCAGAAAAACGTTCATATCGATCAGGCGCTGAAAACCCCGCAATTCTATATGCTGTGGATCGTTCTGTGCTTTAACGTGACGGCGGGTATCGGGGTGATTGGCGTTGCCAAAACCATGATGACGGAAATCTTTGGCAGCACGCTGCCGCTGATTGTGAATTCCGGTTTTGCTGCGACCTATGTGTTCATGATTTCAGTCTTTAACATGTGCGGCCGGTTCTTCTGGGCATCTACCTCGGACTATATCGGGCGCAAGAACACCTACTACTGCTTCTTTATTCTTGGCATCATCCTGTATCTGTCGATCCCGTATGCTGCGGGTCAGGTCAGTGTGAACCCGGTCGTGACGTGGCTTGTGATGTTCTATGGTGCAACCATGATCATCTTCACCATGTATGGCGGCGGTTTTGCGACCATCCCGGCCTATTTGGCAGATGTTTTCGGCACCAAATATGTCGGCGGCATCCATGGTCGACTTCTGACTGCATGGAGTGTCGCGGGCGTGCTTGGCCCGCTTGCCATCACTCAGCTGCGTCAGACCTCGGTCGGTAATTCGATCAAGGAACTGGCAGCCAAGATTGATCCGGCAGCGTTTCAGGCAAAGTTCGGTGCCGGTATGGATCAGCTTGATCAGCTGATTGCGGCCAAAACCGTTACCATTGGCCGCCTGATGGAAATCGCCCCGGCCGGGACGGTTGATCCGACGCCAAGCCTTTATAACACAACCATGTATGCCATGGCGGCCCTACTGGTGATTGGCCTGATTGCCAACGCACTGGTCAAGCCGATCCATGACAAGCATTACATGGAAACCGCGGCCGAACCTGCCAAACCGGCCCCGACCGGTCGTGAGGCGACGTCAGAAGCGTAACTCCCGTCCCTGTCACCGGTCGGCACAACGCCGACCGGTGACATCGGACATGAAGACGCATTGATATTTTCATGTCCGGTTTTGTTGCAGGGTGACCCGCAAAGTGGGTTATCCTGCAAACAGGACCCCGCCCTGCTCAAGGTGTCTATCAACCTGTTTAACTGCGCTACAAAAACGGGATAACCCGGAAAGGCGCCGGATACGCCATGATCGACAAACTTGAAATGTTTATGGTGCTCGCACGCGAGCAGCATTTTGGCCATGCCGCCGAAGAATGCGGTGTGACACAACCGACCCTTTCCAGTGCCTTGCGCCAGCTTGAAGACCATCTTGGTGTCGTGCTGGTGCGCCGCGGTTCGCGGTATCAGGGATTAACGCCCGAAGGTGAACGGGTTCTGGAATGGGCACGCCATATTGTTGGAAGTTCACGTTCGATGCGCGATGAAATGCGCGCGATGCGCTTTGGTCTGACCGGGCAGGTGCAGATCGCGGTCGTGGCGGGCGCCCTTTCGATGGTGCAGGAATTGACCGCGCCGTGTGGGGGATAGCATCCGGATGTGACCTTTGCCGTGCTGTCGCGGACCTCGACCGAAATACAGGCGTTGCTTGATAACCTTCAAATCGATGTCGGGATCACCTATCTGGATAATGAGCCGCTTGGCCGGGTGACATCGATCCCGCTTTATTATGAACGCTATCACCTTGTGACGTCGAATTTCGATGATATCGGGGATCGCGAAAGCATCACCTGGCGCGAGGCGGCCGAATTTCCGTTATGTTTGTTGACACCCGATATGCAGAACCGGCGGATTATCAATCAGCATCTGACCGAGGCAGGCGCGCGCGTCAGCCCGACGCTGGAAAGTGATTCGATGATCGCCCTTTTTACCCACGTTCATACGGGGAACTGGGCCAGCATCATGCCGGTCAAGATGGTCAAGGAATTCAGCATGCGTGATCGGGTCAAATCAATCCCGATTGTCGATCCGGATGCATCGCATCTGGTGGGCATGATTGCTGCAAAACGTGAACCGGCAACGCCGGTTGTGTCGGCGTTGCTGAAAGAGGCGAAGAATATTTCGGAACTGGAGCCCGCCTGAAACGCCTTGATAGGTTTTCGCTATCGCGTAACGGAATGGCTTTATTGAACAGACGTTGGCAATCGCCGACACTGTCAAGAATAACAAATAATTCAATAGACTGCTAAGTGAGAGAGGCTTGCATGTCTTTATCAGAGACGACCGAGGAAATATCCGTCCGCGTCGGGACCATCTGTGATGATCTGGCCGGACTTGAAGGGCCGCTTTTGCCGATCCTGCATGAAGTGCAGGAAGAATTCGGTTTCATTCCCGATGGTGCCCTTCAGACAATCGCCAAAAAACTCAATCTAAGCCGGGCGGAAGTCCACGGGGTTGCCAGTTTCTATCACGATTTCCGTGAAGAAAAACCGGGCAAACACGTGATCAAGATCTGCCGTGCCGAAGCCTGCCAGTCCATGGGAGCCGACGACGTTGCCGACCATGCCAAACGCAAGCTGAAAGTGGGCTGGTCGGAAACGACAAGTGACCGGAATGTTACGCTTGAACCCGTGTTCTGCCTTGGGCTGTGCGCCTGTGCCCCGGCCGCGATGGTCGATGGCAAGGTTGTTGGCCGTGTCAGCAAGGACCGCCTTGATTGTATCCTGAGTGAGGTGGGGGCATGACAGTCAAAATTTACGTCCCGCTTGATTCAGGTTCTGTCGCGCTTGGCGCGGATGATGTGGCAAAAGCCATTGCCACCGAAGCGATCAAACGCGGTGAAGATATCCAGATCGTGCGCAACGGTTCGTTTGGCATGTATTGGCTTGAACCAATGGTCGAGGTCGAAACACCCCGCGGGCGTTTGGCTTATGGCCCGGTCGATGTAGAGGATATTGATGGTCTGTTTGATGCCGGTTTCCTGAAAGGCGGAGAGCACAAACATTTCCTTGGTCCGACGCAGGATATCCCGTTTCTGAAGGCGCAGACACGCCTGACCTTCCAGCGTTGCGGCATTGTCGATCCGGTGTCGCTTGACGATTACCGTACCAATGACGGGCTTAAGGGGCTTGAAAATGCCCTTGGGATGACGTCCGAGGATATCGTCAAGGCAGTTACGGATTCAGGCCTTCGCGGGCGTGGTGGTGCCGGTTTCCCGACGGGGATCAAATGGAGTACGGTCCGGCAGGCACCGGGCGATCAGAAATACATCGTCTGTAATGCCGACGAAGGCGACAGTGGTACATTTGCTGATCGCATGATCATGGAGGGCGAGCCGTTTGTCCTGATCGAAGGCATGATTATTGCCGGTCTGGCGACCGGTGCGACCAAGGGGTATGTCTATACGCGGTCGGAATATCCTGATGCGATCCGCATTATGAACGAAGCGATAGAAGTCGCACGGGCAAACAAACTACTGGGTTCAAAGGTTCTGGGATCGGATTACGCTTTCGACATGGAAGTCCGCATGGGGGCGGGGGCCTATGTCTGCGGCGAGGAAACCTCGCTTTTGAACAGTATGGAAGGCAAGCGGGG
>CBIHMD010000301.1:0-4266 GCA_966210655.1 uncultured Thalassospira sp. | reverse complement strand
CATCAATATTCACCACTCGTTCCTGCCGTCCTTCAAGGGGGCAAAGCCCTATCATCAGGCCTATGAACGCGGTGTGAAACTGATTGGTGCGACCGCGCACTATGTCACGCCGGACCTCGACGAAGGCCCGATCATCGAACAGGAAACCGAACGCGTCAGCCACGCCATGTCCGCCGATGATTTCGTCGCCACCGGGCGCGATATCGAAGCCCGCGTTCTGGCCCGTGGTGTGAAATACCATCTCGAAGGCCGCGTGATGCTCAATAAAAACCGCACCGTGGTCTTCACACAGTAATACCGCCAAAAATTCCGCCGCCGACACAAGATAACCATCGCAATAAGAAGGAAAGAGAGAAATGGCCGCATTTCCGAACAGGGCAAAAGTCGTTATCGTCGGCGTCGGCGGTATTGTCGGTGCATCGGTATCGCACCATCTGATCGAAAATGGCTGGGACGATATTGTCGGCATCGACAAATCGGGCATCCCGACCGATATCGGCTCGACCGCACATGCGTCCGATTTCTGCTTTGCGACAAGCCATGATCTGCTGTCCTGCTGGACGACGATGTATTCCATCGATTTCTACGAAAAGATGGGGCATTACGCCCGCATCGGCGGGATCGAGGTTGCCCGCGTTGGCGATGATGCCCGCATGGCGGAACTCAAACGCCGCGTTGATTCCGGCAAGGCGTTTGGCACCAATGTCAAAATCATCAGCGCGTCCGAGGCCAAGGAAAAATTCCCCCTTCTCGAAGAAGACCAGATTCAGGGGGCCATGTGGGACCCGGATGCCGGCCTTGTCATCCCGCGTTCGCAAACCGTTGCCGGCAAGCTGATCGATCAGGGTGTCGCAAGTGACAAGCTCAAGATTTTTGCCAACACCTCCGCCCTTGAACTGATCACGGAAAATGGCCGCATCACGGGGGTTAGAACCGAACGCGGCACGATCCATGCCGATTATGTTGTCGTCTGTGCCGGTCTGTGGGGGCGTCTGATTGCCGAAATGGCGGGCGAAGACCTGCCGGTGATGCCGGTTGACCATCCGCTGACCTTCTTTGGGCCGTATAACGAATTTGCCGGTACCGGTGTTGAAATCGGTATGCCGCTTCTGCGCGATCAGGGGAATTCCGCCTATATGCGCGATACCGGCGATCCCAAAAGCACCGAGGGCGGCCAGATCGAATGGGGCTATTACTACGAAGAAAACCCGCGTCTGGTCCATCCGCGCGAAATCCTTGAAAAGGATCAGGCACGCCTGTCCCCGTCCCAGCGCGATCTTGAACTCGAAGACGTCATCGAACCGCTTGAACGCGCCATGGAACTGACCCCGATCCTGACCGAACTTGGCTTTAACGAAAGCCATTCCTTCAATGGCCTTTTGCAAACCTCTGCCGATGGCGGCCCTTCGATGGGCGAAAGCCAGAAGCTGCGCGGCCTTTGGTATGCTGTCGGTATCTGGATCAAGGACGGACCCGGCATGGGCAAACTGATTGCCGACTGGATGACCCATGGCCGCACCCATGTCGATCACCATGCGATTGATTTTGCCCGCTTCAATGAATTCCAGCTCGACGAGAAATACATTTACGACCGGTGCTGGGAAACCGCGAAAAAGATCTATAACCCGCCCGTCCACCCGCGCGAGCCATTTTCAAAGGCCCGCGGCATCCGCCGCTCCCCGTTTTACGAACGCGAAGTTGAGCTTGGCGGCTATTTCATGGAACTGGGCGGTTGGGAACGTGCGCACGGTTATGCCGCCAACGAACATCTGCTTGAAAAATACGCCGACAGGGTGCCGGTACGTGAAAACGAATGGGATACCCGCCATTTCTGGCGCGTTTCCAACGCCGAACAGCTCGCCATGAGTGACGATTGCGGCATCATCAACCTGTCGCACTTCCACATGACCGATATCGAAGGCCCGGATCATGTCGAACTGATGGAATGGCTCTGTGCCGCCAAAATCGGCGGGGATGCCAATATCGGCAAGGGTATCTATACCCACATGCTCGATGACGAGGGCATGGTCCGTGCCGACTTCACCGTCTTCCGCATGGCTGATCGCTGCCGTCTGGTCAATGGGGCGGATGCCGGTCCACGTGACCTGATCTATATGCGCCGCATGGCACAGGATAAGGGCTGGGACGTCACCATCACCGACGTCACCGAAAAATTCACAACGATTGGTATCTGGGGGCCGAACGCCCGTGAAAACCTCAAAAAGGTTGTCGCCGCCCCCGAAGAACTCGATATCGAAAACTTCCCGTTTGCCGCCATCCGCCAGATCAGCATTGCCGGTAAAACCGTCACCGCGTTCCGCATTTCCTATGTCGGGGAACAGGGGTGGGAACTCCATATGCGCTACGAAGACGGTCTTGCCGTCTGGGATGCGCTGCGCGGGATCGGGGTGATGGCCGTGGGTGTTGAAACCTACGCCAACTCGCGCCGTCTGGAAAAATCACTGCGCCTGCAAAACGCCGATCTGCATACGCAATATAACCTGATCGAAGCCGCCCTTGCCCGCCCCAAGGTCAAAGAGGCCGATTTCCGTGGCAAGGCAAAGCATGTCGAATATCGCGAACGCGATCATCAACCGGCCATGCTCTGCACCCTTGTCATGACCGACAACACGGATGCAAATGGGGTGGCGCGCTACCCGGTCGGCAATTTGCCTGTCATGGACCCGGACACCGGCAAAACCCTGATTGATGAACAGGGCCGTCGGTCTTACACGACCTCCATCGCATTCGGCCCCAGCATCGGCAAAAACATCGCCTTGGCCTATCTGCCATGGGATTATTGCCAGGAAGGCCGTAAACTGACCGTGTCGTATTTTGACGAGATTTACCCGGTCGAGGTCGTCGGCATCGGCTACAAGCCGCTCTACGACCCGGAAAACCTCAAACCGCGCAGCTAAACCATTTTCTGACGATGCAAAGAATAGGACAGGCAACACGCATTAAGAGCGGCAACCATTATTCCCATTAAAAGGTAAATCAAAAGGATTTGGTTAAACCAGATCAAGGTTCTGCCATGCATCATAGGCGGCAACAACCGTTGCCATCTGCGCGGTATGGGCCGCGATGAAGGCATCGTCATAGATCGTTTCATCGGGATATTCGGTAATCAGGGTCAATGGCACGTCATGGCGGTCATCAACCGAAATCATGCATGGGAAACCATTGATGATCCGAAAACCGGTTTCACCGGCATGAATGCGATAAAGATCAATCTGTGCCGCGTTGAATGCCAGAAGCCCCGGAATAGCGGCAAGTTTGCGGGTAACCTGATCGATAAAGTTTTCCGCCCGTTCCGACCATTCATCATGATGGCGCATGATCAGGAAGAACCCCTTTGGCAGGGTCCACATGCCAAAGCCGCGCGGAACATATCCCGAAAGCGGTCGGGTCCATTCATGGCAGGGATAGCCATGCAGATTGACATGCAGGCTTGCCCCGCTGATGGCACGCGCCCGCACCCGGATTTCCTTTTCATAAAGGCCATCACCGCTGCGATATTCCATGTCATCGCCAAGCGCTGTATAGCGCGCCGCATGATGCATATGGGACGGGTTATCAACAATCAGGCGCTGATGAAGGGCATAACCATCCGGATTCTCCAGCGGTGAAATCGTGAAATGCGCCCCATCGCGTTTTGCCAGCTCCAACGCCCCGCGAAGCGCGCCCGCAACACCTGAAATCTCGTTGGGATGCTGCCCGCCACTGATCATGACCGGCAAATCCGTACCCTTGTGATAGCGCGCATTCAAAACACGCCCGGACCGCGACGTCGCATGAAATTCTTCACCCTCAATCCCGTCAAGCTCGGCCCGGATCTGCGCAACCGTCAACGGGCGGGTTGCGTGATCAATCAGTTGCATCTCACCCGCTGTCTCGTCCTTTGACAGGGGGCGTAACTCAACCGTGACACGGGCCTCGCCATCCGCCGACACCTGACGGATTTCCGGGACGATCTGCCCCGGCTGTAATCCGCGATCACCCAGCGGACGGCCTGATTTGACCTGAAAATATTCCAGCAGCGAGAAATAGAAATCCTCGTGCAAGGCTTCATGCAGGCTCAGAACCTCGTGATCATGTGCGATCTTCTGATCATGCCCCGGCAGATCGACCGAAATGTTCAGCTCTTCGAAATAAGGCTCCTGATCGCCCCAGTCATGATCGGCAATCGCCGTCATGGTCTGGGCGAAAAGCGCCTCATATTCGGTTTCAATCCGTTCATCGCGGACAATCTGACCATCGGCATCG
>CBIHMD010000300.1:0-4274 GCA_966210655.1 uncultured Thalassospira sp. | reverse complement strand
TGCAGGATCAATTCATAGGCCAAACGGGACGGTCTTAAAACAGGTCTGCATATGCGTAAGTGCTTGCCGCCAGATTGGCAAGGGTTTTGCGCCAAAATCCCCCAAAAGGCGAACTCCTTCACAATCCTGTTTCATCCGCGCGCACGCTCAACTGTGTTGACAACTGGGGTCGCCCGCAATGCGGCAATAATATTGGTCAGATGTTTGACATCAACCACATCAATGTCGATCAGCATCTCGAAGAAATCCTGCGTGCGGTTGGTAAAGCGAAGGTTGGTTATATTGCCATGGTTCTTGGCAATCACACTGGTAATCGAACTCAGCGCACCCTGTTCATGCCCGACAGTCAGGCCAAGGCGACCAATGAAATGTTCCGGCTCGCCATCATTGTCCCAACCAACGTCAAGCCAGCGTTCTGGCTGCTCGGTAAAGGTTTCGAGCGTATCGCAATCAATTGTATGGATCGTGACACCCTTGCCGGTCGTAACGATACCGACAATCCGGTCCCCCGGAAGTGGATGACAGCAACCGGCATAATGCACCGCCATACCGGGGATCAATCCCTTGAGCGGGATGGCGTGATCATGTTTGCGGTTTCGCGCCCTCTCAAGCGGCACAACCTTGCGCGCCGTTTCGACATCTTTTGATCCGGGGAAGACCGCATGTACGACTTCACGACCGGTGTGGTGCCCTGCCCCGACGGATGCCAGAAGCGTATCAAGACTTGGCAGTTTGAATATCTTGAGGACACCTTCGACGGCCTTGTCGGAATAGTCGTAACCTTCCTGCCTGAATGCTTTTTGCAGAATGGCCTTGCCAAGATCTTTATACTGATCGTCCTGTTGCTGACGGATAAAGCGCCGGATACGCGCGCGTGCCTTGCCGGTCGCGACAAACCGTTCCCATGTGGGATTCGGTGTCTGCGCCTTCGAGGTTACAATTTCGACCTGATCACCGTTGTTAAGGGTCGTGCGTAGCGGCACCATCGCGCCGTTTACTTTCGCCCCGACGCAGGTATCCCCGATATGGGTATGGATCATATAGGCAAAGTCGACAGGCGTGGCACCAGCCGGCAATGCGATCACATCACCTTTCGGGCTGAAACAGAACACCTGATCCTGGAACATTGCAAGCTTGGTATGCTCAAGGAATTCTTCGGGTTCTGAGGCATGTTCAAGGATATCAAGCAGATCGCGTAGCCAGCGATACTGAACACCTTCCTTGTTTTCGTCCCCGCTGCCCTGTTTATAGGCCCAGTGTGCAGCCACACCGTTCTCGTTGACCTCGTGCATCTGCCGGGTGCGTATCTGCACCTCGATACGATGATTTTCCGGGCCAAGTACGGTGGTATGAATGGATCGATAGCCGTTCGGCTTGGGGGTCGATATGTAATCCTTGAACCGGCCCGGCACGACCTTGTAATTCGCATGCAGATAACCAAGGACCTCATAGCATTGCGGCATGTCCTCGACCAGAACGCGGAACGCCATGATATCGGACAGTTCACCAAAGGTGATGTTCTTGCGCTGCATCTTCTGCCAGATCGAATATGGACGTTTTTCACGCCCGTAAATGTCGACCGACAGCCCCTGACGGCTGATGACCTCTTTTAGCTCGGCCACAATCCGGTTGACGACATTGTCGTCCTTCTCGCGCAGGAACTCCAGACGGGCACGAATGGAATCACGCGCTTCCTGATTGATATGCTGGAAGGCAAGGTCTTCAAGTTCTTCCTTGATGTCATGCATACCGATGCGTTCAGCAAGCGGCGCATAAATTTCGAGCGTCTCGGCGGCAATTCGCACCCGTTTTTCCGGTTTCGGGATGTAATGCAGCGTGCGCATATTATGCAAACGGTCGGCAAGCTTCACCAGCAGAACGCGGATATCTTCGGACATCGCAAGCAAAAGCTTGCGGAAATTCTCGGCCTGTTTGGAATCTGCGGATTTAAGTTCGATCTGGGTCAGCTTGGTCACACCATCGACCAGCTTCATGATGTTGCTGCCAAACAGCTTGGTGATTTCCTGCGGCGTTGCGTCGGTGTCTTCGATGGTGTCGTGCAACAATGCCGTAATGATCGTATCGCAATCGAGCTTGTAATTCGTCAGAATACCGGCGACTTCGATCGGATGAGAAAAATACGGATCGCCATTGGCACGCTTTTGCGAACCGTGTTTTTGGGTCGCATAAACATATGCCCGGTTCAGCGATGTTTCGCATGCATCCGGATCATAGGCCTTAACCCGTTCCACAAGTTCGTATTGGCGCATCATTCAGTAGCTTCTCCGTATTCGTCTGACGGGGCTAAATCCTTCCCCCTTCATAAGATAGTACGATTTGGATAAAAAAAAGCCACGGAAGATAATCACCGTGGCTTTTCTTTTGAAAGCTGTCTCAGAACAAGGTTACTTGACCTTATTCGTCTTCGCCGGCAGACGGGATGGTCACGCCAACCGAAGCATCTTCGATTGCTTCTGCCATCAGCTTCGGACCAAAATCGTCTTCGGATTCTTCAGGTTCATCGACTTCAACATGCCGCTGCAAGCCGGAAACCATGCCATTGCGCAGATCATCGTAATCAACGGTCTGCTCTGCGATTTCGCGCAGCGCAACAACCGGATTCTTGTCGTTATCACGATCAATGGTCAGTTCTGCACCGGCCGAGATGTTGCGTGCACGCTGAGCTGCCAGCATCACGAGCTCGAAGCGGTTCGGAATCTTTTCAACGCAATCTTCGACGGTAACGCGCGCCATAAATGTCTCCAGAAATACTTTTGGGGTGTCCAGACCGGACTTTATAGCGTCGCATTTGGATTGTTGCAACAGCGAAGCCGTCCGGATCGAAAGGTTTTTAGCGGTTTTAACGCATATCAGGATTGTTTTCGGATTTCCTGATCCGCCGGAAGGGCTCCGATCAGATCATCAATCGACTGACGAAGCTGCGGATGCTGCCACCCGGGCACGATGTCACGCAACGGCAGCAACACAAACGCGCGCTGATGCATGCGGGGGTGCGGCACCTGAATACCGCCCTCCTCGATCAGCAAATCATCGCCATAAGCAATCAGATCAAGATCAATGGCACGTGCCTCGTTTCTTTCGCGCCGGACACGACCAAACTCGGCCTCCACCCTGTGCAAACGCGCCAGAAGATCATGCGCACTCAAATCGGTGTCAAGCCGGGCAACACCATTGACATACCAGGGCTGATCCGAAACCGGAACCGGTGCGGTTTCGTAGAACGGGGATACATTTGCCACAGAAATGTCGCCATCCTCGGTCAATCGTTTAAGGGCTGCTTTCAATGTATCGGCAGGTGCCCCATATTCCCCGGTAGGAAGATTGGCGCCAAAGGCGATCAGAATCACCCTGTCATTACGGGCAGTGTCGTTGTTCATGGTCGGCTTGCTCACGAAACTGGCTATTGCACATCATTTATGGGGATACAGGCGCATAACTACGGAAGCGATCCCGTTGTGTCCACGATATTCACAATATTTTCGTCCTTTCTTTGTGTGCAGTTGCACGGTAAAAAAGTTGGCGTTTCCCGAATTTTGGAAACGGCATTATTAAAAAGCTATGTTTGAGGAATTTTCAGATGATTTTTTACCCGCAGGAACGCATCGGGCTGTTCATTGACGGCTCGAACCTCTATGCCGCGGCCAGGGCACTTGGCTTCGACATAGATTACAAACGCTTACTGGATCTTTTTGCACAAAAAGGTCAACTGATCCGCGCCTTCTACTACACCGCACTGATTGAAGATCAGGAATACTCCCCCATCCGTCCGCTGGTCGACTGGCTTGACTATAACGGCTACACCATGGTCACCAAACCGACCAAGGAATTCACCGATGCTGCCGGTCGTCGCAAGATCAAGGGCAACATGGATATCGAGCTCGCAATCGATGTCATGGAAATGGCCCAGCATCTTGATCATGTTGTCATTTTCTCGGGCGATGGCGATTTTCGTCGCCTTGTCGACGCGGTTCAGCGCAAAGGTGTTCGTGTTACCGTTGTGTCGACCGTCAAATCGAATCCCCCGATGGTTGCCGACGAACTGCGCCGTCAGGCCGATAACTTTATCGAACTGACCGAACTTGAAGGCACGATCGCCCGAAAGGTTCAGCAACGCCGCGAAGACGACCACCCGGATTTTGATGATCACCCGCAACATCCCGATCTTGACGACGTTGATTTCGACTGATCGCCCTGTTTGAATAAACGACCGGGCGCAGCATGAATTGCGCCCGGCAAACTGTCGGACACGCCAT
>CBIHMD010000299.1:0-4276 GCA_966210655.1 uncultured Thalassospira sp. | reverse complement strand
TGCTGCGCAAAAAATTTCACTCACCAGCGAACAAGTGCAGCCCCCCAGGTGAACCCGCCACCCATTGCTTCCAGAATTACAATATCGCCCCGCTTGATCCGGCCATCATGAACGGCCTCCGCAAGTGCCAGCGGAATCGACGCTGCGGATGTGTTTGCGTGACGATCAACTGTGATCACCACCTTATCTTCGGAAATACCGAACTTTCTGGCTGTACTGTCAAGGATGCGACGGTTTGCCTGATGAGGCACCAGCCAGTTGATATCCGAGGCTTCCAGTCCGGTATCGGCAAGAACCTCGCGAATAACACCCGCAAGGTTCGTCACCGCATGGCGAAAGACTTCCTTGCCTTCCATCTGAAGATAACCAACGGTCTGAGTTGAGGAAGGACCACCATCAACATACAGAAGTTCGTATTTACTGCCATCCGAATGCAGGCGGCTTGCAAGTATCCCCTGATCCTCGACCGTGTCCTGCCCTTCAACGGCCTGAACGACAACCGCACCTGCACCATCGCCAAACAGGACGCATGTACGGCGATCTTCCCAATCCAGAATGCGCGAGAACGTTTCAGCGCCGATGACGAGAACCGTTTTTGCCTGTCCGTTGCGGATATACATGTCTGCGGTGGTAAGGGCATAGATAAAGCCCGAACAAACCGCCTGAACGTCGAAGGCAAACCCGACAACCCCCAAACGGTGCTGAACCTTTGTAGCGGTTGCCGGAAATGTATTGTCGGGTGTTGCTGTCGCGACAATGATCATGTCGATATCGGCGGCCGTTACCCCGGCATGTTCCATTGCACGCGTTGCGGAGGCAACCGCAAGGTCACTGGTCGTTTCCCCTTCGGCGGCGATATGACGCTGGCGTATTCCGGTCCGTGCAACGATCCATTCATCAGACGTATCGACGCGTTTTGCCAGTTCATCATTGGTTACAACATTCGAAGGAAGATAGGAGCCGCAACCAATAATGCGAGAACGAACAGTCATGATTTAAGAACCGCCAGTTTTAGTGGGAATAGTTGGGACAGTATCAGTCGGCCTGGCCTGTTGCGAGGGCGATGGTTTCTTCATTGATCGGAGCTTTGGAAATCGCTTCTTCAAAGGCGGCAAGTTCCCCCTTGATCGTTTCGTTCAGCCGGTTCGCAATAAGATCATGACAGACACCAATCGCATTCGAAAACCCCAGCGCGTCGGTGCCACCATGACTCTTCACGGCAATCCCGTTCAGGCCCAGCAACATCGCACCATTGTAACGGCGCGGGTCCATCCGTTCACGGAACCGTTGCAATGAACGACGTGCCAGCAGATATCCGACCTTTGCCCAGAACGAGCTTTTGAAAGTTTCGCGCAGGAAATGTACCAGCAAACGTGCAGTTCCTTCGGCGGTTTTAAGTGCAACATTACCGGTAAAGCCGTCGGTAACAATCACGTCCACCGTGCCTTTGGCCAAATCATCACCTTCAACAAATCCTTCGAAACGGATCGGAAGATCGATTTCACGAAGTATGGCCGCGGCTTTTTTGACAGACTCATTACCTTTGAGTTCTTCAATCCCGACATTAAGCAAGCCGACAGACGGCTTTTCAATGCCAAACAGGATGCGCGCGAAAACCTCGCCCATCAGCGCAAACTGCACCAGATTGTTTTCGTCGCATTCGATGTTGGCACCAAGATCTAGCATGACGGTTTCGCCGCGCTGAGTTGGCATATAGGTTGCGATTGCCGGGCGATCGATGCCACGAACCGTTTTAAGAACGAATTTTGCCATTGCCATCAACGCACCGGTATTGCCGGCAGATACGACGCCCTGTGCATCACCCTCTTTGACGGCATTAATGGCCAACCGCATACTGGAATCCCGCCGTTGCCTCAAAGCGACGGACGGCTTGTCATCCATTGTCACCTCTTGCGAGGCGTGACGAATTTCACTGACGGCCTCAAGACCCGGATATTTGGCGAGCAGCGGTTTGATCCGCGCTTCATCCCCAAACATCAAAAATTTAAGATGAGGCAACCGCTTCAGGGCAATTTCTGCACCCGCCACGACCATCTCGGGCGCGAGGTCTCCTCCCATCGCGTCAAGTGATATGCAGACCTGTTCAGGCAATGTATTCTCTTATGGTTGTTCTAAAACATCTGAACCGGAATTTACCGGCAGGCTTGCCAATCGGCTAAACTTGTCTTCGGCATGCCGGAACGCCCGTAATTACCGGAATTCTCAGCCAGATACAAGGTAAAGCCGATATGCAATCCAAAGCCAGTTCTGTCCGGCTTTCGGTCCGTATTTTTGGTCAAAAGCGTGAAATGCCGGTAAAGACCGGCATTTCAGCGACATATTACATGACGAAACACGCAACCAGAATGGTAATTTAGTTTTTCTTTTCAAGCTGTTCCTTAAGGCCAGCAAGTTTCGCGAACGGGTTCGGTCGCTTTTCTTCGTCGTCCTTGGATTTGGTCACGTCGGCGACTTTCGCTCCGTCTTTGCGAGGGTACGGGTCCATAGCCACGGCAAGAAACTGCGAAACAACTTCGGCGACATCAATTTTGCCATCCACCAATGGCTCCGGCTGATCAAGAAGGGCCATAAGTTCTTCTTCAGAAAGGTCATCCAGATCATCGGGGTTCGACGGAAGATCATCCTCGGAAATATGCGGCGAGAACAGAACCTCCACCTCGTCTTCGACGATCTCGGGAACCGGCTCCAGGGTCGCAACACAATGCTGAACAATATCAGCATACATCGGGCCACGCAGGGTGACTTCACCGTTGCCAGCCGTCGTGATTGTCAGGGTGGCCTTCAAACTGTTGATCGCAATCAGTTCGAAACGTTCAGCGAGTGCCACGCGCTCTTTTTCATTCGCTTCGATTTCGATCTTATTCTTTTTCCCGACCTGTTCGTCGGTATTAACGATACGCGAAAATTCTGGTGTGATTTGTTCAGGCATTGGGGCCTCTTTCTATTCGGATTGTACAACGGCGATTTCCGGCACGACCGGAAAATGAATCACACCGTTGTGTAAGTCTTCGGTTTTCTGACGATCAAGATTTGCAAGGGCATCATTGATATAGCCAACCATGGCCATCAACTGTGCGTCGCTTGCGTCATTATCAGCGTAAAGATTTCGATTAAGTGCAGCTGCAAGTTCTATTGCACCGGATTGCACGCCTTCTTCATAGGCGACGATGCGTCCGTGATAGGACTCCGACATTTTCCGGATGCGTTTAAGGATTCCGACGTCACCAATTCCCATTTCACGCATATTCTGATCCAGGTCGGAAAACATCACGTCAAAGATTTCCTGTGCCAGCTCCCGGCTTTCAATGTCTTTTTTCAGACGTCGAAACAGAACGAAAGCATGCAGCAGAATCAGGTCAAATCGGCCTTCCATCGTATCGGCAACGCCAAGACGTGTATAGAATGCAGGGTCGCGCGCCTGCTCGACCATCCTGGTGTAAAGCGCAAAGGCAGCACTTTGTTTGCGGTCTTTTTTCTTCAACCAGCCGAACAACAGCAACACTCCTTCGTTGACATTCCAGTCATGGCACGCAGAATGCCGTAAATTTCTCGGGGCGGAATCGCCCCACCATTGCCCGGCAATATCATGCGCCCAGCGCTGAAACTCAAGGCAATTCCTTATTGATTTCAACTAGCGGATCGCTCTGGTGAGTTCCATGCATAAAAGAACAACACGCATTTCCCTTCTGATGCTGGCCGGACTGGCACTGGCAGTCGTTTCTGCCTGCAGCCCTCGCATTGCAACGCGCGGCAATGCTCCCGAACCGGAAGCACTCGAACAGATCGTGATCGGGGAATCGACCAAGGGCGATGTCACCGACCTTTTGGGATCACCGTCCAGCGTTGCCGCATTCGACGAAAATGTCTGGCTTTATATTTCGCGTAGGACAGAAACAATTGCCTTTCTCGAACCCGATGTCGTCGAACAGAAAGTCGTTCTGATCAGTTTTGATACTGCAAACCGGGTTGATATTCTTAGCGAATATGACCTTGAAGACGGAAAACCGGTCATTCCTACCAACCGGGTCACGCCAACAGCAGGCAAGGAAATCACAATCCTGCAGCAGCTGTTTGGCAACCTTGGCCGCTTCAGCGACACGCAATAAGCCCGCTTAGGATCCAAAATGGTCGAACCCGCCCTTTGCGAGTTCGGCCATTTTTTTATCAACACCAATCAGATCAACCTGTCCGCTGCGATTTGTAACTTCACCAATAATCGTAACATCATTACCCAGAACTTTGATTTCATTTGGAT
>CBIHMD010000298.1:0-4294 GCA_966210655.1 uncultured Thalassospira sp. | reverse complement strand
CGATTAATGGTTAGCGACACATCGGCGACGGCGGCAATTTCCTGTTCTTCGGCCTTGAACCAGTTGCCTTTACGCACGGCAAAGCTTTTATAAAGGTGACGCACAGCCAAAACCGGTTCACTTGCCATTGCCGGATGCAATGCCAGTGACGGCGGCACATCCCCCTCGGTCGACAAATCCTTGTCACCGCGGAAAGTCAGCAGACTGTCGACCTTGGGCTTGATTTCGCGCAACGGGCGCAGACGTTCATCGGGGCCCATATCGAAATGCGGAACGGCAGAAAGTAACGACTGGGTATAGAGGTGCCCCGGATTGACAAAAACATCATGGGTCAAACCGCTTTCGACAACCCGACCATCATACACCACCACCATTCGGTCCGCCATATTGGCGACCACACCAAGATCATGGGTAATCAACAGAACCGACATTTGCAGTTCGGACTGCATATCCTTGATCAGGCGAAGTGTCTGGGCCTGTATGGTGACGTCGAGAGCAGTTGTCGGCTCATCCGCGACAAGCAAAGCGGGACGGCAAACCATCGCCATTGCAATCATCGCACGTTGACGTAACCCACCAGACAGTTCGAACGGATATGTTTTCAGGGACCTTTTCGGATTGGGAAACCCGACAAGTTCCAGCATTTCACGGGCAAGTTCTTTCGCCTCGCCGGAACCGACTTTGCGATGAAGGCGGACAGCCTCGCAAATCTGGTCACCAATGGTATGAAGGGGAGACAGAGAACTCATCGGTTCCTGAAAAATCATCGAAATACGGCCACCGCGAATGGACCGCATTTCAGCACCGGAGCGATCAAGCATCGCAATATCAACCCGTGTACCGGGCTTTTTCGGGTCAGCAAAAACAATTGATCCATTGGTGATCTGTGCCGATTTGGGCAGTAATCCCATGATCGCCTGGGAAATGGTGGTTTTTCCCGACCCGGACTCCCCGACAAGAGCCACGGTTTCCTGCGCGCCAATGCGAAAGCTTACATTTTCGACCGCCTTGACCCGCATATGCGGCAAAACGAATTCGACTTTCAAATCACGGATACGCAGTATATCGGTCATCTTCCCTCGCCAATGCCGCCTGCCCGACTTGATGCTGCTGCCTGAACCATTGTTTCGGCCTCATCCATGCGCATCAGATTGGTTCTTGTTATGTCGTCGACCAGTAATTGGTTATCTTTGGCCCAATCCCGGGCAATTTCAAGCAGATCATCAAAACCGTCCAATGTTGATTCTGTGACGATTTTTGCTTCCCCTGCCTGCAGGGTCAGTTCAAACCACCCCTTTTTGCCATCGCGACGGGTAGAGAAATAACGCAACCGGAATTTGGAAAGTTCCGACCATGCGAACGCCGTACCGCCACGCAGGTTGCTGATTCGGATACCATATTCCGACACATAAATCTTTGATTGAAACCTTAGCAGCGTGCGAACGAAATAGATAACAAACAGCAAGGCAAGCCCCGCGGCAGTCCACTGAATGATCGGTAACATTTCAGGTATCAATGCGATAACACCACAAATCAGCAGGCCAGCCACCGATTTCGCCATATCCGGAGCCATAAGTCTTGGTGGGTACCCCATGATCTGCACATCACGATCACGCACACCAGCCGGTTTGACCGGATCGGCTGTTTCAGCACCGCCGGTCTCTTCAATCGGGCTTATTGCCATGGGAAAACTCCGGGTATTCGCAACCATTTGAGCGCCGCATGCTCAAACGAAAACAGGTTTTCAAGAAATCTTGTCGTTGCATCGTCGTGAACCAGATGATGAGTCAGAAGCCCGGTGGCTTCCGCGTCATCAACCACACCGTTCCGACGAGCCGATAAATGGGAAATCATCGCATTGATGCATTGATCTTCGCCCACAAAACCGCGCGTTCCACGCCAGTCAATGACGTCAACATGCGTATTGACCATCAGAAGGCCGGGTATGGGATAGGCATCCAGGCGCGCGTTAAACGTGCTGATCCCGCGTAATCCAAGCGATGGCAAGGCTCGCATGACATCGTCAGCGATCCGGTTCCATGGCGGCACCATGACAGGAAGGAAACGGTTGCCAAATTGCGATGACAGAACTTCGAAACCACGGCGAATATCGGCAACAACTGCACCGATATCCCGAACATCGTCCAGTTCCTGCTTTTTACGGCCAGCAGACATATGGTTGGTATGCGACCAGCCATGTTGCAGCACCCGGGTATCAAGTGTTTCTGCCAGACGCAGTACCAGATCATGTTCAAGATCAGCCGGGATCACGGCAAGCGCCAAGGGAACGCTATAATCCTGTTCAAAGGCAAGCATCGTTTCAAGTGCAGGCGTAACGGCAACTGCGTCATCGTCGCGCCACCACATCGTGGCAATCCGTTCTTCGGACTGCCACAGATCCAGCTCTGCGCGAAGTTGATCCCAGGTGCTCATGCCTTCCCTCTTATTCTTTCTGCGAGTTTAGCCGCAGTTATCCCTGCCCCGTCCAGAGATATATCTAATTTAACAGGATTTTTCGCCCGATCTATTTGATTTGACAAGGATTGTGGACTCAATTCATCCGGATCAAGCAATGAAAGCACATTCTTGCTCGCCAAAATGGCTGCCCGTTCACTTTGTTCGCTTTCGCCACCGTCGGCGAATGGAACCATTACCGATGCGGTCCCCGTCGCCAGAACATCCATCAGGGTATTATAACCAGCCTGCGAGACGGAAACACAGGCACGCGCCATCCGTTCGCGGAAATCAGGCAGGAAGCGATGCAACGTCACCCCGCTTGGCAGTTTTTGTGCAAGGCGATGGAATGTGTCCGCCGGGAAATGCGGCCCTGTGACGATATCCCATGGCTGATCGGCAAATCGGCTTGACAGAGGACGCGCGGCAAGTGTCGCCTCGATCAATGCAGTTCCGACCGCGCCACCGCCGGCAGAAACAATAACCCCCTTTCGTTCGCCTGCCACAAAATCAGCTTTTGGTGCGACATAGCCGGTATATTCGATCAAATCGGCAATATCGTTGGCGAACGGGAAGCTGCGATCGAAATCAAAAAGCGTTGGATCACCGTGAACCAGCACGCAGTCAAAATGACTGCGCGCAACATCGCGCATCCAGGCTTCTTTTGACGGGTCTGATTTTCGAACCAGAAGGTCACGAACGGAACAGATACGGGGAATCTCCGCCTGCTCGGCCAATTCCAGCAACGGCAGTAGTTCAAACCGGAAGGCACGACGCCCGAAGGGAAACATCTCGATCATCAACAGTCTTGGTGCAACTGATTTGAACGCATCAAGCAATGCCTGCTTTCGCGCTTTCTTCCATGCCTCATCAACCGAATTGCCTGCCTCGTCGACCAATCCGGAAAAACCACTATCGGCAGTTCGGCAAGGTGGCAACTGGATCACATCATCGCTGCCGAAATCCAGTGCGGCATCGGGAATACCTCCGGTCACAACGGTTGTTGTCACACCAAGCCTGTTCAGTTCCGCATTGATCAGAGCAATGCGGTGCACATGACCGATACCAAGCAAATGCTGAACATAGATCAGTACGTCACTCATGCAGCTGTTCCGTCCCGTTCAAGCAGCGGACAATTAAGATCAACGATGCCAAGCTCGCCCTCTGAAGACCAGGAAAAGACATGAATGCTTTTCCAATCAAGCCTGTCGGGGATTTTCCCCATCATGTCCCAGTCGCTTGCCGCAGCATAGACCGCACGAATAACCCCCTTGTGAGTCACGACACCAAAATCACCATCACGATTGCTGATCAATGCGGCCTCAACCCGGGAAAGGACGTCGCGCGGGCTTTCGCCTCCATCCGGATGAAAGTCCCAGCCGCGATCTTCATTTTTCTGCATTTGCGCACCAAGATCACGGCGCAGATCGGAGAGCTTTTTCCCTTCCCAGTCACCCCAGTTCATTTCAATCCAATGTTCATCAGGTGAAACACCATCAATCGCCAGTGCGTCTGCAGTTTGAATTGTCCGGATCAACGGGCTGACACGCCATGGAACAGCACACCATTTTTGGGGCAACTGAAGGCTGCGATATTCGTCAACTGTCTCGGGAAGCAGAGGAATATCGCTTTGGCCCTGAATACGTCTTTCCGCATTCCACGCGGTAACCCCATGCCGTAACAGGGCAAAATGAAAGCTGCTCATCCCTGTTTCCGTTTCTGGTGACTTTCCATCACATCATGCAGGACATTACCGAGCTCTTCGGCCGCAGCGGTTATTGTATGCATCTGTTCTGCTTTCTGCGAGGCGGATTTCCCCATCTCGCGCAAGGCACTGTAT
>CBIHMD010000297.1:0-4295 GCA_966210655.1 uncultured Thalassospira sp. | reverse complement strand
CCCGGGCGCAGGCGAACCACACTGCTTCTCGGCTCGAGCATCGTGCTGGCGGTGACGATGGCGGGGACCGGGCTCATCCAATCCTTCTGGATCACGGTGCCCATCTTTCTCGCCGGGGCGGTTGCCGCGGGCTTCCTGTTCAAATCCGAGGCGCTTACCTATCAACAGGGCCTGATGTATCTTGGCATTGCCGTGATTATCTGTTCCTTTGCAGCCCTTGCGGTTCGGTTCTCGAAAAAGACCGTGGCCGAGGAAAAGGAACGTTTCGAAAAAGCCATGCAGGAACGCGATGCGCTGCCATCCGGTGCGCAGGCGGTTCCGGCAGAATAACATACGATCTTTCCGGGATGCGGCATGTGCCGCACCCCGGTTTCCACCGGGCCATCAAGGACCGGGTGAAAAAGAACAGACAGGAGAGAGACCTTGATCGTCAGGGAAAAGGTTCTAAATGAAGCTTGAAGACTTCAGCATTCTGGTGATCGACGAAAACCCGGACCGTGCCGCGATTGTCGAGCGCGGCCTTGTCGAAAGTGGCTATACCCGTGTCAGCCGCATCGGCACGTCATACAATCTGGTTGAACGCATTCAGGCGTTGGCCCCCGACATCATCATCATTGATCTTGAAAACCCGGACCGCGATACGCTTGAACAGATGTTTCAGGTATCGCGTGTTATTGCGCGCCCGATTGCGATGTTTGTCGATCAGAGCGACAGCAACACGATCCGCGAGGCGGTCGAGGCCGGGGTCAGTGCCTATGTCGTTGATGGCTTGCGCCAGGATCGTATTCGGCCCATCGTCGAAATGGCCATTTCGCGTTTCAACGCGTTTGACCAGTTGCGCCGGGAACGGGACGAGGCCAAGGCCAAGCTTAATGATCGGAAATTGATTGATCGGGCAAAAGGACTTCTGATGCAGGAAAAGGGGCTGAGCGAGGATGAGGCCTATAACCTGCTGCGCAAAAACGCCATGAAACAGAACCGCAAAATTTCTGAAATCGCGCAAAGCGTGATCACGGCCTTTCAGTTGGAGTTCTAACGCATGTCCCTTAAACAGGTTCGACTTGGCTTTGTGCCGCTTGTGGATTGTGCCCTGCCTGTCGTGGCGCGCGCCAAGGGCTTTGCCGAGGAAGAAAATATCGACCTGACCCTGATCCGCGAAATGTCCTGGGCGGCGATCCGCGACAAGCTGTCTTATGGGGTTTATGACGCGGCGCATCTTTTGGCGGGTATTCCGCTGGCAGCACGCCTTGGGCTTGGCGGGATGCCGTCGCAACGCATTGCAGTGCCGATGGCGCTGGGGCGGGGCGGGAATGCGATTACGGTTTCAACCCGGCTTTATCAGCGGATGCTTGAAGCAGATCCGGCGGCGATGCATGGGCCACGCGGGCTTTCGGCACGGGCGCTGAAAAAGGTGATCGACGAGGACCGTGCGGCTGGTCGTCCGATCATGTCCTTTGCGACCGTGTTTCCGTATTCTAGCCATAATTACGAACTGCGTTACTGGATGGCGGCGGGCGGTATTGACCCGGACAAGGACGTCAATATCGGCGTGATTGCGCCACCACGGATGTTTGACAGTCTGCGCAATGGTTGGGTCGATGGGTATTGCGTTGGCGAACCCTGGAACCAGCGGGCGGTATTCCACGGTGACGGGGTGATTGTTGCGCTTAAGGAAGACATTTGGGCGCGCAGCCCGGAAAAGGTTCTTGGTGTGCGCGAAGACTGGGTGCAGTCCAATCCCGATACGGTGGATGCGCTGGTGCGTGCGCTAGTCCGGTCGGCGGAATGGGCCGATCAGCCGGAAAACCGCGCAGAACTGGCGCAATTGCTGTCTGGTGAAAACCATGTCGGCGCATCGTTTGATATTCTGCGGGCATCGTTGCTTGGCCGACCGGTTCTGAAACCCGGGGATAACCCGATTGAGGCACCTGATCGCCATGTGTTTTATCGCTATACCGCAACGTTCCCGTGGCTGTCGCAGGGGGCGTGGGTTGGCACACAGATGCAGCGCTGGGGGCAGGTGGATGCTAGCGTCGATTTCAATACGCTTATTTCCGACATTTACCGTCCCGACCTTTATCGCCGTGCGGTCAAGGGGCTTGATGTTGCGCTTCCGCAGGATGACTGGCGGGTTGAGGGTGTCAATGATGCCGTCGACCGGGCGTTTGTCGGCCCGGATGCGTTTCTGGATAACAGCATATTCGACATGCGCAGCTTTGCCGGTGTCGTGGAATAGCCCGACATCGGCTGTCGGCTTTTGAATGCGAACCTATTGTGCCGTCGCACCGATCGGGATCAGGTGATAATATTGTCCTTCGAGGATGGCATTGTCGACTTCCTGCAAGCCGTTCTGCCGGATGACGGCCTGGACTTCCTTGACATATTCTTCCCCGCGTTCGGAATAGCGGATCAGGGCTGCGGCCAGTTCCATGCCGGTTGATTGTTCGCCTGCTGCGATATCGCTTGCGCGCATGTCACGCAGATCGGCATAGGCATTATGGGTGTTGAGGTTCAGCAGATAGGCGCGCACCGATCCGAACGGGGTTCGGAAGGATGCGATTTTATAATCGCCCAGATGTGTACGTTGCTGTTCGGGGGTGATGCCCTCGCCATCATAGGTCCATTGGCCAAACAGGGCGTTGCCAAGGGCGGCAAAGCGCGATGTGGCCCAGCCGCTTTCGATTGCCATCTGCGCCAGTACAAGTGACGGCGGCACCGGATTGATCCGTTTGCGCAGTTCGGCGATGGTTGTGCTTTCACCCGGCGCGCCATCGACCCTGTATTGGGTGGCGAGCTCCGTAATTACGGTATTGTCACCATCGGCAATGGCCTTTTCCAGTGCGGCGCGCTGAAATTCGATTTCCTCGTTCGCCAGCAGGGCAAGCGGCCCCAATGTGCGGAAGAAAATCCGCTTTTTGGTGGCAACGGTGACCTGATCGCTGATTTCACTGCGCCATCTTTCAGGGATGGTTTGCAGGAACAGACGCGGGACTTCGCGTTTGCCTTCCTGCCAGCTTTGCTGGGTGTAATCGAGGCTTTCGTATAGCTCTTCAAGCTGCTCGTAACCGTCAAGCTCGATCCGATTGATCTGGTCCGGGTCGGGCATCGGCAAGGTGATATCGGCGCGTGCAATTTGTGCCGCGCCGATCAGAAAGATGCTTGTTATCAGGTGTTTCAGACTGTTTTGCAGGCAAACGGAAAAGGACGGCATGGCATAACCTCCCGCTATGCGCGATCATGGATGCGCGCGTTGCTTGTGTTTACTTGTTCCCTGCGCGTGATTATACCTTGCGGAAGCTTTGCAGACTATTGCGTTGTTTGCCGGTTACATCGAAGTTGCCGGGGGCAAGCCATGCTTCGAACGCGGCCCTGACCCTTGGCCATTCAAGATCGGTAATCGAAAACCACGCCGTATCGCGGTTACGCCCCTTGTAAACCATGTGGTTGCGGAAGGTGCCTTCGTAGGTGAAGCCGTATCGCAGGGCAGCGGCGCGTGACGGGGCGTTCTGATCGTCGCATTTCCACTCGTACCGGCGGTATCCAAGTTCGTCAAAGGCACGTTTCATCATCAGATACATCGCCTCTGTCCCGCCGATGGTTTGCGACAGGGCTGGCGAATAGTTGATATTGCCGATTTCAATGCCGCCAAATTTGGTGTCGATCCGCATGAAGGCGGCGACACCAACGGCAGTGCCGGATGCCTTGTCGATGATGGTGTGCAGCATCGGGTCGCTGGTGGCGGCCATGCTTTCAAGCCACGCACGATAAGCGTCAAAATCGGTGAACGCGTCGGTGAAAAGATAGGTAAAGCGTGATCCGTCCATGGCTTCGCGGTTGGCGTCAAATAGCTGTCTGGCGTCGCGTTTGACATTGACCGGGCTGACAATGACATGGCGGCCGACCATATCGCTGTGTTGCGGCATCGGGCATTCTTTCCAGTTTTCAACCGGGCGGCCGACCGGCTGGCCAAATTCGTTTTTATATTCGGATGGCATCTGATGACCTTTGTTGCGAGGCGAGGGAGAATGCAGTTTGGGGTATTATTGGTGCGTCATAAAGAGCCGTTTTGGCAAAATGAAGGGAGCCAATTTTGCGTGGCTTAAGGGATGAACCAAAACTGGTCCGGTTTGGCAAAGGGAAGGGTGGTTTGACGCCGGGTCACGAGGAGTCTTTGGGGCGTGTGACGAAAGCGTTGTGATGCGTTCGTCTTTGGGGTGCAGGGTGTGTTGGATTACCCGTGACATGGGGCGAAATACCGCGCTGCGAAATTATAATTTTGAAACAAACCTTTAATG
>CBIHMD010000296.1:0-4315 GCA_966210655.1 uncultured Thalassospira sp. | reverse complement strand
GGGATTGGCGAGGTCGAGGCAGGCAAGCTTCTGAAGGAATTCTTTGGGTCGCTTCGTTAAGGCAGGACGCGCAACGTAAAAGGCCCGCCATAATGACGGGCCTTTGTTCTTATTCGCGTGTCTGTCCGCGTAATCCCGGCAGATGCTGGAACATCCAGGTTTCGCTAAGCGGTGCATCGCCGCGTTTCAGGTACATCCGCAGATCGACCGGCTCGTTGCCTTCGACTTTAAGGTCAAACGCCGCACGCCAGATGCGGGTATCCATGATCGGTTCGATCTTGGTACGGACAATTTCCCCGCGCGAGGTGGAAACAACGATTTCCGGGAACTCGCCATAGGCAAGGGTTCCAAGGATTTCGCCTTCGAACTCGACCGAGAATTTCAACTCGTCCTTCGGGCGGACCGTGCCGGGATTGCCGCCGCGGCCCATGCGGGTGGCGGTGACATGGGCAAGCTTGTCCATCGGGAACGGGTTATGTGCCTGCCAATACAGGCGATAGCGGAACTCATAACTATTGCCCGCCTTGGCCGGTGCATTTGGCACCCAGAAAGCACCGATATTGTCGTGAATTTCGTCATCGGTCGGAATTTCCACAAGCTGCACGGCACCGTCTTCCCACGCGCCAAGCGGTTCGACCCAGAGGCTTGGGCGGCGGTGATAACGAACACCGTCAAGATAATGGCTGACTTCGCGGTCGCGCTGCATCAGGCCATAACCGCGCGGGTTTTGATCGCCGAATGCCGATGTACGGATGATTTCCGGATTGTTTAATTGACGCCAGATGCGTTCACCATTCCCGGTCCAAAGTTCCAGACCGTCACTGTCATGGACTTCGGGGCGCCAGTCAAAGCGGAACGATTTGTTCTGTTCGGAATACCAGAACATGCTGGTCAGCGGTGCAATGCCGAGGCGTTCGATATCCTTGCGCAGGAACAGATGTTTTTCGACATCCATCGTCACACCTTCACCGCGCGTCAGATAGAACCGGTAGGCACCCGTGATGCTGGGGCCATCCAGCAGGGCATAAATCGTGACTGGTGCATTCGCCGATTTCGCGGGCTCGATATAAAATTCGCGGAAATCGGGGAATTCTTCGGGCTGTGACGTTGCTGTATTGACGACAATGCCGCGCGCAGACAGGCCATATTGGCCTTCATCCCCAATGGCACGGAAATAGGACGCACCAAGAAATGCTGCCCAGTCCTGCGTTTTCCAGTCATCACGTTCGACATTTTCATGCAGACGGAACCCGGCAAAGCCGCTGTTTTCCGAAAGTTTGCGCGCGATGCTGTCTTCGGGCATGTCGAAATAGTCGGGCGTATAGACGACTTCGCGCGATTTACCGCCGTCAACCAGATGCATGTGAACCGGTTTGGCGAAATACATGCCGAGATGGAAGAAGGTCAGCGGGTAGGTACCCGAACCATCGGCATAGGGCGAAAATTCGCGCTTGTAATGCAGCTTGCCATGGATGTCGTAATCGATCTTGCCGACAATTTCGGGATCGGGGGCGACAGGCGGTTCATAAGGCGATTTTGACATGGCTTGGGCGCGCTTAATCAGGGCGTCAAAGCTGAAGCTTTGCGGTTCGCCAAGATCAAGTTTTTCGTTGGCCGCCGATGCGCCATTGACCATCGACATACCCGGCAGGATCAGCCCGGCAGCAGCGATGGATTTCAGAAATCGTCTGCGTTCCACAGAAGTCGTCATCAATCAGGTCCCGTTAATTTACGATGATCTGCACTATACCTTACAGTGTGGAGGTAATCGGGATAAAACATGGCGAATTCAAGATCGTAATATCTGCGTTTTTCGCATAGCGGTATGCCTGATGTCTGCCTAAATAAACTTGCAATCATTAAAAATGGCGGGTCGCCATCGCAGAAAGGCATGTTCATGCAGCAAACCGTTATGGGAAAGCCCGAGCAGAGAGCCATTTTCCATGAGGCGGAACAGAAAGGCCTGCGTCTGGCAATCAAGGGGCGGCTGGTTGCACTGGTTCTGATGGGAGGATGGCTGATTGTGACGCGGTCGGGCAACCCGGTGCTGGCATTCGAATACGGAACAGCGGTCGCAATATTCGCAGCACTGGGCTTTCTCCATTACAGGATTATCGGAACCAAGCAGGATCGCTTCTGGGTCAAATATCTATTTGTCGCACTTGATATCGGTATTCTGTCAGCCCTGATCGCGACCCAGCCGATATTCGATACTGTAGATTTGCCGCAGGCGGTCATTTTCAGAGCGCCAATTTTTCCATTCTATTTTGTTATTCTGGGCATTGCGGCCTTCAGCTTTTCACCGGGTCTGGTGCTTTGGGCCGGCATTTGCGGGGTTGCCGGATGGATGGGGGCATTTGGTTTTGCCATCCGCAACATGACGCAGACCTATGACTGGGGCGATATGGGTATTGCGCCCGATACGGAAACTTTCATCACTTATTTTTACAGCCCAGACTTCATTGGCACCGGCAGCAGAATACAGGAAAGCATTGCGCTTTTTGTCGTGGCCTGCCTGATTGCATCGGTCATGTGGCGTGCACGCCATACGGTCCGTCGCCAGATCGAGGCAGAACAGGAACGCAGCGCCATTTCCGATATTTTCGGGCAATATGTGCCGCCTGCCGTGGCCGAGGTGCTGATTTCCAAACGCGGGTCATTGGCCCCGGTCGAGCGGGAGGCAACCATTCTGTTTGCCGATCTGGCCGATTTCACCAAGCTGACCGAAACCATCGGTCCGAAAGGAATTGTCGAGGTACTCAATACCTATTTTGACGCAGTGTCGCAGATCATCACCCGTCATCATGGTGTGATCACCCAGTTTCAGGGCGATGCGGTTCTGGCGACGTTCAATGTCCCGGCGGAGGACCCCGATCATGCCGGATGTGCCGTGCGGGCCGCGCGCGAGATTTCCGACCTTGTGCAAAGCCGGGATTTCGCCGGTATCCATGTCCGTACACGCATCGGAATCTGCACCGGAACGGTGATTGCGGGCAGTGTCGGCGGTGGCGGACGACAGAATTATACCGTGCATGGTGATACGGTGAACCTTGCCGCAAGGCTCGAAGTCATGAACAAGGAACTCGGGACCGATGTTCTGATTTCGGGGACAACGACGAAGTATCTTGCTGCGGATGATTTTCGCAAGATCGGGCAAATGGATGTGCGCGGACTTTCCGAACTGATTGATCTGTTTACCTTTACGACGGCAGGCGAATTGAGCATCGCGACCGGCAATGTGTCTGCGACTGCAAGCTAATCATCGGCAAAGATTTCACATATGAAAAAGGAACGGCATCCATTGGATACCGTTCCTTGCGGGTTCTGCATCGGGTTAACCGGTGCAGTGGGGCTCTGAAATTCGGATATCTATTGCAGCGGCTGGCGATACATCACCATTCCGGCGTGATACAGAACGCCATCTTCGAAATAACCATCTGCGGTAAAGCCGGTATCATCCCAGTAATCGATGTGATTGCCGGAAATTTCGTAACGTCCCTGATAGGCGGACTGCCGATTGCCACGTGCCTCGTCATAACGCCCATTGGCCAGCAATTCCTGACGGATATTGCCGTCTGCCGTGACCCACATGCCGACATAGGGATGCGGATCATTTGATGCGGTTCCGGGCATAACGGTATCCTCTTGTGCGGTGGCTGTGCTGGAAAACAGCATCAGAAGACTGGTAATCGAAGACGCAAACATATGACGTGCCATGCGGGCCTCCTTGGGCGGTACGGATCAATATGCCGATGCCGTCGGGCGCACGATGATCTCGTTCACGTCAACACTTTCGGGCTGGGCAATGGCATACAGGACTGACCAGGCGATGGAAATTGGACTGAGTGCTGTTTTACGTATTTCGCCAAGGAACCCCTTGGCACTGTCATCGGTAATGTCGTTGCCAAGTTCGGTTTCGGTAACACCCGGCGAAACCATGGTAACGCGGATATCCCGGCTTTCCTGACGCAGGCCATCTGAAATGGCCCATACGGCGTATTTGGTGGCGCAGTAAACCGCGGCGGTCGGCGATACCAGATGCGCCCCGATGGATGCGGTGTTGATGATATGACCACCGCCCTGTTCCTTGAACAATGGCAGAGTGGCAGCAATACCGTTCAGAACGCCACGGATATTGACATCGATCATCTTGTTCCACTCGTCGATTTTCAGTTCGGCAAGTGGCGAAAGGGGCATGACGCCGGCATTGTTAAACATCACATCAACGCGGCCATAGGTGTTTTTGGCGAAATAGACCCATGCTTCGACATCGTCGGCATCGGGTGCGCGGTCGGCGAGTGCAGCATCGGCGAGC
>CBIHMD010000295.1:0-4344 GCA_966210655.1 uncultured Thalassospira sp. | reverse complement strand
GAACATTTCATGGGCATCATCGTACGCGAAAGCGAACGCCTGACCCGCCTGATCGACGATCATCTTGATCTTGCAAGGCTTGAGGCAGGACATTCCGACTGGCGCCCGGAGGATGTTGATCCGCGGTCCGTCCTTGACGAAAGTGTCGAAGCGATCAAAGGGTTGCTCGACAACAAGGGGGTTGTTCTGGAACTCGACCTGTCGCCTGCGACTGTCACGCTGCATGTGGATCGCGACCGGCTGACACAGGTCTTTATCAACCTGTTGTCAAACGCCGCAAAATTTTCCGCGGCACGTGAACCCAGCGTAAAGGTCCGCGGTGAAGTGATGGATGGCGGTTACCTTGTTTCGATCACCGATAACGGGAATGGCATCGCCAAGGACGAACAGGCCGTAATCTTCAATAAATTCGCCCGCGGCGGCAAATATCCCGATGACAAACCCCGTCCATCCGGTTCCGGCCTTGGCCTTGCAATTGCCAAACACGTTGTCGAACATTGCAAGGGCAAGATCTGGGTGGAAAGCTCACCGGGTCGCGGCGCAACCTTCAGGGTATTTGTTCCTGCCACCTGATTGCCCGTTTGACCTTCATTTTAACGCCTCCAATTGGCGTTTACCCATCGGTTACCCCCGCTCATCTGAAGATAAATCACAGTTTATCGAGAGAGATGAGGCGGCCATGCAGTATCAGCTAAAAATAAACGGAGAATCCCGCACCGTCGAAGCAGAACCCGGCACCCCGCTATTATGGGTTCTGCGTGACGGTCTGGAACTTACCGGCACCAAGTTTGGATGTGGCGTTGCTTATTGCGGCGCCTGTACCGTTCACATTGACGGGTACCCGACCCGTTCCTGCCAGACCTTTATCGAAGACGCTGTCGACAGCGAAATCACCACCATCGAAGGCGCAACTGATAAAATCGCCCTAGCGGTCCAGGCCGCATGGCGCGAAAAGGACGTCGTACAATGTGGCTGGTGTCAATCCGGACAGATCATGTCGGCCATCGGCCTTCTGACCGAGAATCCGAAACCGACCGAGGACGAAATCAAGGAATACATGTACGGCAATGCGTGCCGTTGTGTGACCTATGTGCGCATCAACGAAGCCATCAAACTGGCATCTGAAAAGCTGGAGGCATAAGTCATGACAATCAATGTATCACGTCGCGGCTTTATGATCGGATCAGCAACCGGTACCGCAGCTCTTCTGGTCGGCGTCAATGCCAAAGGCGTTCTTGCAGCAGGCAGCAGTGTGGCTGCAGCAACCGACCTTAACCCGTTTGTCAAAATCGATGCCGATGGCACGGTAACCGTCATTATCAAACATTTTGAAATGGGCCAAGGCACGACCACCGGCCTCACGACACTGGTTGCCGAGGAACTCGACGCCGATTGGGCGACGGTTCAGACGGCATTCGCCCCCGCCGATAATGAACGTTATTCCAACCTGTTCTTCCATGCACAGGGAACCGGTGGCTCGACCTCGATCGCCAATTCCTACATGCAGTATCGCGAAGCCGGTGCGGCTGCGCGTGATCTTCTCGTCCGTGCGGCTGCCCAGAACTGGGATGTCGATGCCAGCAGCATCACCGTTGAAAACGGCATGCTGAAATCCGGTGCCAATTCCGGTCATTTCGGAGAATTTGTTGCGATTGCAGCAACCCTTGAGGCGGTTGAAAAACCGACCGTCAAAACCCCGGATCAGTTCAAGCTGATTGGCAGCGACAAACTGCATCGCAAGGACAATACCGACAAGACGAACGGCACCGCAATCTTTGCAATGGATGTCAATCTGCCGGGCATGATCTATGCCGCAATCATGCGCAGCCCGAAATTCGGTGGCATCGTCACCTCCTTTGACGACACTGCGTCCAAAGATGTTGCAGGTTTCATTGCCGCACAGGTTCTGCCAAACAAGGCAGGGGTTGTGGCGTTTGGGAAAAACACCTGGGCTGCGTTTCAGGCACGTGATGCCCTGTCGGTTGAATGGGATTTCAGTCAGGCCGAAACACGCAGCACGGATGCCATGATTGCCGATCACAAGGCACTGCTTGATGCACCGCAGTTTGACGCCAATCACGAAGTGCCGCTGGCATCCGTTAAACCGCTTCTGGCCAATGCTGCCAAAACCATTGATGCAGAATTCACCTTCCCGTTTCTGGCTCATGCACCGCTGGAGCCGGAGAACTGCATCATCGAGCCAACCGAAAATGGCGTTCGCGTCCATGATGGCTGCCAGTTCCCGACACTGACCCGGCCTATGGTCGCAGCAGCACTTGGACTGGAACCATCACAGGTCGAGATCAGAACGCTTTATGCCGGCGGTTCGTTCGGTCGTCGTGCCAACGGCGCCTCCGACTATAATGTCGAAGCAGCCATGGCCTTTGCCGTTTCGGGCCGCAAGGTTCCGGTCAAACTGGTCTGGAGCCGCGAGGACGATATTCGCGGTGGCTATTACCGGCCAATGGCAGCACACCGGGCAAAAATCGGTCTGGATGGCGACAGCAAGATTATTGGCTGGGATCACCGAATGGCCGTCAAATCCATCATGAAGGGTGGTCCGATGGAAGGCATGGTACAGGATGGCATCGACCCGACATCGGTCGAAGGTGTCACCGAGAGCCTTTATACCATCCCCAACCATGGCATCGGTTTAAGCGATTTCCAAACCCCGACCCCCATATTGTGGTGGCGTTCGGTGGGACATACCCACACCGGATATGTCATGGAAACACTGATGGACATGCTCGCAACCGAAACGGGGCAGGACCCGATCGAAATGCGCCTTGCGATGCTTGATCCGGCAGGCACCAATCAGGCCCGCATGATCGAAGCCATCAAGTTGGTCCGCGAAATATCCGGATGGGAGAAAGGCGACAAACGTGGTTTTGCCGCGCACCTTTCGTTCAATACCTGCGTTGCGGTTGTTGCCGACGTCACGGTCGAAGACACCAGTGTGCATGTGAACAAACTGTTCATGGCGGTTGAATGCGGGGTTGCCGTTAACCCCGATGTCATCCGCGCACAGATGGAAGGCGGTGCTGGTTATGCATTATGTGCCGCCTTCCGCAACGAAATCACCCTGACGGATGGTGAAGTCGACCAGTTCAACTTCCCGGATTACGAACTGCTTCGAAATGCCGAGATGCCTGCCATCGAAGTGGCAATTGTTCAATCGAACAATGCCCCTACGGGCGTTGGCGAACCGGGCGTCCCCCCGACCGCTCCGGCTGTTGCCAACGCCATTTTTGCCAAAACCGGAAAACGGATCACGGATCTTCCGATGACCAAAGCCGGTTTCGACTTCGTGTAAGGCATGTTGCCCGGGGGGCATTTTCGGGTCCCCACCCGTCCCCCGGGCAGCCCCTTTTGCGGGAGCAGATCATGAGTAACCAGTTATCGGCCATGCTACGCGTCTGGCAGGAAAACAAGACAGATACTGAATGGGTTTTGGGTACGGTTTATCGCACCGAGGGTTCGGCCTATCGCAAAGCCGGGGCCATGATGCTGATTAACGGACATGGCCAGCAGTTTGGCCTGCTGAGCGGCGGCTGCCTTGAAGCCGATATTATCCGCAACGCCCGGCGCGCCATGGTAACCAACAAAACGGTCATGCTTGTCTATGACGGCAATGACGAAGACGACCTGTCATTTCGGCTGGGTGTTGGTTGCGGCGGCAAGGTGTTTATCATGCTGCAACCCCTTGACCACTCAAACGATCTTGGGCTTTCCGACCTGTGCGATGCTTTGGCAGTGCGCCAAAGCGGTTTGTACTTCCAAAAAGTCGGCGATACTCGCGGATATTTCAAACGCGCGAACCACACCGGCCAGCGCACCGGCTATATCGAAAACCGGTCTGATGGTGACTGGCTTGTAACCCCGATTGTGCCCGAACCCCACATCCTGATCGTCGGGGGTGGATTGGATGCGCGGCCTGTGGTTTCCATCGCACATGAAATGGGCTGGAAAACCACATTGGTTGACCCGCGCCCCGCGAATGCCCGCCCCGAACATTTCCCCAAGGCAGACACTATCCTGCGGCAGATTGATGTAACAATGGTTGACTATGTCGCGCAACATCGTGTCGATGCCGCAATCCTGATGTCGCACAGCATTGATATCGATGCCAAGACCCTTCAAATTCTGCAATCCAGCCAACTGCGTCATGTTTCCATGCTGGGTCCGCGCCATCGTTACGCAGATGTTCTTGAACGTGCAGAACTTGCCGAACCCGCCCTTCCCTTCGCGGTCGCAAGCCCGGCCGGGATTGATATCGGCGGACAACTGCCTGAAAGCATCGCGCTTTCGATGTTGTCTGGCATTCACGCCGCACTTTACAAATTT
>CBIHMD010000294.1:0-4356 GCA_966210655.1 uncultured Thalassospira sp. | reverse complement strand
ATTTGCACGATCCTTCTGGGCGACGATCCCGATGCGCTCGTGCGCCAGTTGCAGGGATGGACGATCAGAATGTCGGTCAAACGGATGCATCTGGCATCCCTATGTTCTGATAAAGGAGCCATCCCATGTTGACGGAGGCGAGATTGAAGAAGGCGATCCTCTGGATCAGTGACGAGGACAAATGGCAGGCCGTGGCAAATCGCGATGGCAAAGCTGACGGACAGTTTTACTATTCGGTCGTAACCACCGGGGTTTATTGCCGCCCGTCTTGCGGCGCACGTCTGGCACGCCGGGAAAATGTCGCGTTTCATGCCAGTTGCGATGATGCCGAACAGGCGGGTTTCCGCCCGTGCAAACGGTGCCGTCCGAACACCGCATCAATCGCGGAACGCAATGCTGATGCCGTGGCAAAGGCATGCGAAATCATCCGTAATGCCGAAGAAATGCCAAGCCTTGATGATCTGGCCGTACAAGCCGGCATGAGCCGGTTTCACTTTCACCGGGTGTTTAAAGCGGTTACCGGTGTAACGCCAAAGGCCTATGCCAGCGCCCACCGGGCCGGTCGCGTGCGCGAGGAATTGCGCAGCAGCAATACCGTGACCGAGGCAATCTATGACGCGGGATATAATTCCAACAGCCGGTTTTATGAACGCTCTCACAAGATGCTGGGCATGACGCCAAGCAGCTATCGCGCGGGGGGCAAGGGCGAGAAAATCCGGTTTGCGGTGGGGCAATGTGCGCTTGGCGCAATCCTTGGCGCGGCAAGCGCCAAGGGGATTTGCACGATCCTTCTGGGCGACGATCCCGATGCGCTCGTGCGCCAGTTGCAGGATGCCTTCCCCAAGGCGGAGCTGATCGGCGGCGACCCGGCGTTCGAGGACTGGATGGCACAGATCATCGGTCTGGTCGAAGCCCCGCAGCTTGGTCATCACCTGCCGCTTGATATTCGCGGTACAGCCTTTCAGCAACGCGTCTGGCAGGCGCTTTCGGAAATTCCGGCCGGGACAAAGGCAAGCTATGCCGAAATCGCCGAAAAGATCGGATCGCCGCGTGCTACCCGTGCCGTCGCACAGGCCTGTGGTGCTAACAGCATCGCGGTTGCCATTCCTTGCCACCGGGTGGTGCGCAAGGATGGTGATCTTTCGGGATATCGCTGGGGCGTGGAGCGCAAGCAAATCCTGCTGGATATTGAAAGCGGGGAGGCCGGGCAGTGAACGAGATGACCCGTGACAGGATCACATCGCTTGATTGGGAAAAACATGCCCGCGAACTTGACGCATATGGCTGCACGATCCTTGAAAAACTGATCGACCCGGACACCTGCCGGGCATTGATCGCACACTATGATGACCCGGATGCATTTCGCAGCCACATCCATATGGCCCGGCACGGTTTCGGGCGCGGCGAATACAAATATTTCGCTTATCCCCTGCCCGATATCATTGCGGACTTGCGGCAATCGCTTTATCCGCCATTGGCCGAAATTGCCAACCAGTGGAACCGGGCGATGGGGCTGGATCGGCATTTTCCCGGCGATCACGCCCGGTTTGTTGTCGAATGCCATGAGGCGGAGCAAACCCGCCCGACGCCGCTTTTGCTGCGCTATGGGGCAGGGGATTACAATTGCCTGCATCAGGATGTTTACGGTGATTGTGTGTTTCCGTTACAGGTTGCGATCCTGCTCAGCGCCCCGAAAACTGATTTCGAAGGCGGCGAGTTTGTTCTGACCGAACAGCGCCCGCGTATGCAATCCCGCGCCGAAGTCGTGCCGCTGGCGCAAGGAGACGGGGCGGTTTTCCCGGTCCATCATCGTCCGGTCGTGGGAACGCGAGGCACATACCGGGTGAATATGCGTCACGGCGTTTCTCGTTTGCGGTCGGGTTCACGACATACGCTTGGCATCATTTTCCATGATGCCAAATAGAAAAAAGCGGGCCGTCGCGAAACGGCCCGGTCAAGTTGGGTGGTGCAAAGGGAGGTTGCCCTCCTACATCCGTTCGTGGAAATGGCAGGCTACCTGATGCTGATCGTTGATCGTGTCAACGCTCGGCACATCGGTTGCACAGACATCTTTGGCAAACGGACATCTGGTACGGAACACGCAACCCGATGGCGGGTTGATCGGGCTGGGCAAATCACCGGTCAGCACGATGCGTTCCTTGGTGCGTTCGATTTCCG
This sequence comes from uncultured Thalassospira sp., assembly GCA_966210655.1. GTDB lineage: Bacteria > Pseudomonadota > Alphaproteobacteria > Rhodospirillales > Thalassospiraceae > Thalassospira. The sequence goes on along the minus strand of CBIHMD010000294.1, from coordinate 2,178 downwards.
GGTCGGGGATAGGGACGGCGGAAATCAGTGCCTTGGTATAGGGGTGCTTGGGGGCGGCATAGATGCTGTCGCGGTCGGCCAGCTCCATAAGGTTGCCCAGATACAGCACCAATATGCGGTGGCAGATATGACGCACGATCGAAAGATCGTGGCTGATGAAGATCAGCGACAGGTCAAATTCGCGCTGCAATTCCTGCAACAGATTGACAATCTGCGCCTGGATCGAGACATCAAGGGCTGAAACCGGCTCGTCACAGATGATCAGTTTCGGTTCGAGGATCATCGCACGCGCAATGCCGATACGCTGGCACTGCCCGCCTGAAAATTCATGCGGATAGCGGTTGATCATCTGCGGCAAAAGCCCGACGCGAGCCATCATGCGTTTGACGCGCGCCTTGATTTCGTCTTTGCCCAGTTCGGATTTGTGGGTCACCAGCGGCTCGGCGATGATCTCGCCAATCGTCATACGCGGGTTCAGGCTTGCCAGCGGATCCTGAAAAATGATCTGCAGGTCACGGCGAAGCGGCTGCATTTCGCGGTGTGGTGCCCCGACAATATCCCGGCCCAGCCACACGACCTGCCCGTCGGTTGGCGGGATCAGTTGCAGGATCGCACGACCAAGGGTCGATTTGCCGCAACCGGACTCACCAACAATGCCAAGCGTCTCGCCGGGATACAGATCGAAATCGATCCCGTCGACAGCTTTCAGTTTGCGCTCGGGACCGAAAAATCCTTTGCCCGGCAGGGAAAAGTGAACCTTAAGGTCACGTACGGACAGGATCGGGACGTTTTTCTTTTTTTGGACCGCGTTCATTGGCCGTCCTCCCGGAAGCAGGCACTGGCGCGACCGTCGTCAAAGCCAAACAGACTTGGGCGGGAAACACAGCACCGATCCATGACATAGGCACAGCGTTCCTGATAGGCACAGCCCTGCGGCAGGTTTTGCAGGTTTGGCGGCTGTCCCGGAATGGCAAACAGGTGTTCTTCGCTTGCCGTGTCGATGCGCGGCATCGATTTCAACAGTCCCTCGGTATAGGGATGATGGCTGTCATAGAAAATGTCGCGCACCGTACCGGTTTCGACAATCCGCCCGCCATACATCACCATCACCCGGTCGCAAAGGCCCGCCACCACGCCAAGATCATGGGTGATCATGACGATGGCCGTATTGAAATCCTTTTTAAGGTCGCGCAGCAGATCAAGGATCTGTGCCTGCACCGTCACATCAAGGGCGGTGGTCGGTTCATCGGCAATCAGGACTTCGGGATCGCACAGCAACGCCATGGCAATCATGACGCGCTGGCGCATACCGCCGGAAAATTCATGCGGATACATGTGAACGCGCTGGGCTGCACCCGGAATGCCAACACGATCAAGCATGTTGATCGCACGTTTAAGGGCATCACCCTCGGACATACCGCGATGTTCCACCAGCACCTCGGTCATCTGTCGGGAGATTTTGAGGAACGGGTTAAGCGACGTCATCGGATCCTGAAATATCATCGACATCGTGACACCGCGGATTTTGTTGAGCTGGCGTGACGGGATATTGAGGATGTCCTTATCCTTGTAGCGCACCGTACCCGTGGCCTTGCCGTTCTTGGCGAGGAGCCCCATCACGGCAAGGAAAATCTGGGTTTTTCCCGATCCGGACTCGCCTACAACGCCAAGTGTTTCGCCCGGATCAATATGGAAGTTGATGTCATTGACGGCCTCGACCTCGCCATCCGGGGTCTGGAAGCGGGCGCGAAGGTTTTCAACAGTCAGAATATGATTTGTCATGTGCCTATCTGTCCTTCGGGTCAAGGGCGTCGCGCAATCCGTCGCCGATGAAGTTGAAACAGAACAGCGTCAGTGCCAGGAAGATCGCCGGATAAATCAGCATCCAGGTTGCCGCTTCGATCACTTTCGCCCCTTCGGAAATCAGAACGCCCCAGCTTGTCAGCGGCTCCTGAACACCAAGGCCCAGGAACGACAGGAAACTTTCGGTCAGGATCACCTGCGGAATGGTCAGCGTCATGTAAACAATGACCGGTCCCAGAACGTTGGGGATGATATGGCGGAAAATGATCTTGAAGTTTGAAACACCCGTGGCATGGGCGGCTTCGATAAATTCGCGCCGCCGAAGCGACAGCGTCTGCCCGCGGACAATCCGCGCCATGGTCAGCCATTCAACGG
>CBIHMD010000293.1:0-4369 GCA_966210655.1 uncultured Thalassospira sp. | reverse complement strand
GTCAGTTCAAGTTCCGGGAACAGCCCGAAATTGACATTCATCGGCTGGAAGGTGCTTTCATCGGCACCGCCAGTGATGTGGTTTAAAAGGGCCCCCATGGCTGTCGCCAAGGGCGGGGTAGGGATGGATTTCCCTTGCTTTTCAGCAGCCGCAAAACGGCCAACCATTAAACCGACAGAGGCACTTTCCACATACCCTTCGCAACCGGTAATTTGACCGGCAAAACGGATATCGTTACGCGCCTTCAGGCGAAGCGTGCCATCCAGCAGGCGCGGCGAGTTCAGGAAGGTGTTGCGATGAATGCCGCCAAGACGGGCAAACTCGGCATTTTCAAGTCCCGGGATCATGCGAAATACGTCGGCCTGTGCGCCATATTTCAGTTTTGTCTGGAAACCGACCATGTTGTAAAGCGTGCCCAGCGCATTGTCCTGGCGCAGTTGCACGATGGCGCGTGGCTTGCGGGTCGGGTCATGCGGATTGGTCAGGCCGACTGGCTTCATCGGACCATGGCGAAGTGTTTCACGGCCACGTTCGGCCATGACTTCAATCGGTAGGCAGCCATCGAAATAGGGGGTGTCTTTTTCCCATTCCTTGAATTCGGTTTTATCGCCTTCGATCAGGGCATCGATGAAGGCGTTGTATTGCTCTTCATTCATCGGGCAATTGATGTAGTCCTTGCCGTCGCCCTTGTCATAACGCGACTGGAACCATGCCTTTTCGAAGTTGATGCTTTCTTTATAGACGATTGGGGCAATGGCATCGAAGAAGGCAAGGCTTTCCTCGCCGGTGGCCTTGCGAATGTCTTCGGCCAGTGCGCTTGAGGTCAGCGGGCCGGTTGCGATGATCGTGCTTTCCCATTCGACCGGCGGCAGCCCATCTACTTCACCGCGTTCCATGGTGACCAGCGGATGGTTCATCAGAGTGTCGGTTACCGCCTGAGAGAAACCTTCGCGGTCAACCGCAAGGGCGGCACCAGCGGGAACCTTGTGCGCGTCGGCACAGCGAATGATCAGCGACCCGGCACGGCGCATTTCATCATGGATCAGGCCGACCGCGTTATATTCCTTGTCGTCCGAGCGGAACGAGTTGGAACAGACCAGTTCGGCACACTTGTCGGTGTGATGGGCGTCGGTCGGACGGGTCGGGCGCATTTCATGCAGGATAACCGGGATACCGGCCTCTGCCAGTTGCCATGCGGCTTCGCTACCGGCAAGACCGGCGCCGATGATATGAACGGGTTTGGCCGTGCTCACGGTTGCGAACTCCTCAGCAAAAACAGGGTTAAACTTTCTGGCACACACATAGCGGTGCAGGTGGTTTGATTTCAAGTGAATTGCACCATTTCAGTTCTTCAATCACTCATAGGATGACAAATTATTCACAAACCACTCGCTGCTGCGTCCTTGATCCCAGACACATCCATCACAAGGACGGCATCATGAGCTATCCGCATCGACCCTATGGTTACGATCCGGCCCATTGCCCCGTGATGGGACTTGTTCCGATCCGGCGATCCCGACAGGCGATGATGATTGATTGTACCCCTAATACGGATGGCGGAAATGGTACACCAAACAGCGACGGTTCGAACCGCAACAATCCTGCGGCGGCAATCGGGCGCATTGCCTTTCCGTTTGGTGATATCGGTGCCAACAAGTTTGGCAGCAGTGATGTCGAAAACATGATCGATTATGTTGTCGCCACAAGGCAGGGATGGCGGGCGTCGCTTGTTATGCGGTCTTTTCTGCGCTGGTGGCGCAAGGACTATGGGCTTGATGGCGATGCCCAAATGCGCAAAACGTCGGATGCAATCGTTATGTTGCTGGCGCTTAATCAGGGACGCGACGGATTTGTGCATGGCTATCTGTCTGATCTGGCGGGCGGGCGCGATCAGCTTGATAACACACAGCGGGCTTTTTTCCGTTCGCTTCGGGTGGCAACGATTGCGTTGGCGCTGTCACCGATATTGCTGGTCATTTCGGTGATGCTGTTTTTGCACGTTGACCAGATCGTCAGCGCCGGGCACGGGAAGCTGTTTGGGTTCAGCTATGATTTGTTGTTCTTTGTCGGCAGTTTCGGTGCGATCGGGGCACTGGTCAGCATGATGATGCGGCTGGGTAAGGATGTCGACTGGGCAGAAATGGAACCGGCGTCGGTTTTCTTCAATTTCCTGTTTCGACCCTGTCTTGGTTTTTGCTTTGCGTTGATCGTGTTGCTGGCACTGCGTGCCGGTATTCTGCCGATCCCGTTGGATCAATTGCACAATATCTCCGACATGGATCAGATCGGCACGCTTCCCGGTGCCGGGCAACAGATTTCCATCGTGCTGGTGCTGGCGTTCCTGTCGGGCTTTCGCGAACGGCTGAGTTCGGCATTGGTCAAACGGGTCGAGGATCGGGTCGAAGCGGGCTAGGGTGCCCGCTTCGTTTCAAGACATTACTTCAGGCCAAGATGGCGTTTAAGGTATTTGCCGGTATAGCTTTCCTCGTTGGCCATGATGGCCTCGGGCGTGCCGGAACCAACCAGCTTGCCGCCACCATCTCCACCCTCGGGGCCGATATCGATGATCCAGTCGGCCGTTTTGATGACATCAAGGTTATGTTCGATCACAACCACCGTATTGCCCTGATCGACAATGGTGTGCAGCACTTCCAGAAGCTTGCGGATATCATGGAAATGAAGCCCGGTGGTCGGTTCATCAAGGATGTAAAGCGTACGGCCTGTGGCCCGCTTTGACAGTTCCTTGGCAAGCTTAACACGCTGCGCTTCGCCACCTGAAAGCGTCGTTGCCTGCTGCCCGAGATGGATGTAGCTCAATCCCACCTGTTTTAAGGTTTCCATCTTGTCGCGAATGGACGGCACAGCCTTGAAGAAATCGGCACCTTCTTCGACAGTCATATCAAGAATATCGGATATCGATTTGCCTTTAAACGATATTTCTAGCGTTTCGCGGTTGTATCGTTTGCCCTTGCACTGATCACAGGTAACGTAAACATCGGGCAGGAAGTGCATTTCAATCTTGATTACGCCATCGCCCTGACAGGCTTCACAACGCCCGCCTTTAACGTTGAACGAGAAACGACCGGGCTTGTAACCGCGTGTTTTGGCTTCGGGCAGTTGTGCGAACCAGTCACGGATCGGGGTGAAGGCCCCGGTATAGGTGACCGGGTTGGAACGCGGGGTGCGGCCAATCGGGCTTTGATCAATATCGATGATTTTGTCGATATGTTCAATACCGGTGATGGTATCATGGGCACCGGGATGATTGCGCGCATTATGCATCCGCTTAGCGAGTGCCTTATACAGCGTTTCAATGACAAGGCTGGACTTGCCGCCACCCGAAACACCGGTAACGCAGATGAATTTGCCAAGCGGGAATTTGGCATCGACATTTTGCAGGTTGTTGGCGCGTGCGCCCTTGATCGCAATCGATTTGCCATTGCCCTTGCGACGTTCCTTGGGAACGGCAATCTGTTCAACCCCGACAAGGTACTTGCCGGTCAGGCTGTTCGGGTTCTGCTGGATTTGTTCAGGTGTTCCTTCGGCAACAATGCGGCCGCCATGGATCCCGGCACCCGGGCCCATATCGACAACATAATCGGCGGCACGAATGGCGTCTTCATCATGTTCGACGACAAGGACAGTATTACCCAGATCGCGAAGACGTTTCAGGGTATCGAGCAAGCGATCATTGTCACGTTGATGCAGGCCGATGGATGGTTCATCAAGAACATACAGAACACCGGTCAGGCCCGACCCGATCTGCGATGCTAGCCGGATACGCTGGCTTTCGCCACCCGAAAGGGTGCCCGATGTGCGCGACATCGACAGATAATCCAGACCGACATCCCGCAAGAAGCGCAGGCGATCATTGATTTCACGCAGGATACGTCGCGCGATTTCGGTTTCTTTTTCGTTCAGTTTGCCTTCAAGCGCCTGGAACCAATCGGCAGCCTTGCCAATCGAAAGGCCGGTGATTTCCGAGATTGTGGATTTGTCGATCTTTACGGCCAGTGCTTCGGGTTTCAGGCGATGGCCATGGCAAGTCGGGCAGCTTGAAACCGTCTGGTATTTTGAAAGTTCGTCACGCGCCCACTGGCTGTCGGTTTCGCGCCAGCGACGCGACATGTTGGGAATGACGCCCTCGAATGGGCGGGAAACCTTGTAGCTGCGCGAACCATCATCATAGGTCACCGTGACGTCTTCGTCACCTGAACCATACAGAATGATGTCCTGTGCTGTTTTCGGCAGCTTTTCCCATGCGATATTGGTTTTGAAACCGAAATGCTTGGCAACCGCGCGCAGCGTTTGCAGATAATATTTCGATGTGGTGCTTGCCCAAGGCGCAACGGCGCCGTCATCAAGACTT
>CBIHMD010000292.1:0-4374 GCA_966210655.1 uncultured Thalassospira sp. | reverse complement strand
GATCAACGGGGTCGAGGGGATGCTGTATGTCAACTCGCTTGCAACGACTGATGGTCGTCTCAGTCTGACGGTGACCTTTGAAATCGGGACCGATCCCGATCTGGCACAGCAGAAAGTCCAGAACAGGGTATCGCAGGCCGAACCGCGTTTGCCCGATATCGTCCGTCAGCTTGGCGTGACGGTGTCAAAGCAGTCCCCGGATTTGACGATGGTGGTGCATCTGCTGTCGCCAAATGATCGCTATGACATGCTTTATCTGCGAAACTACGCGACCCTGAATGTCAAGGATCAGCTAGCCCGCATCAAGGGCGTCGGGCAGGTCGGTCTGTTCGGGTCGGGTGATTACGCGATGCGCATCTGGCTTAACCCGGACAAGGTTGCCGAACGCGGCCTGACCGCGGGTGATGTCGTATCCTCTATTCAAAGCCAGAACGTGCAGGTCGCCGCCGGCACGATTGGTGGCGCGCCATATGATACCGGTGTGCAGTTCCAGTTGCCGATCAATGTCCACGGACGCCTTGAAACGCCCGAGGAATTTGCCGAAATCATCATCAATCGTGACGAAGACGGCACCGTAACCCGTCTTGGTGATGTCGCCCGCGTCGAGCTGGAGGCACAGCAATACGCACTGCGTTCCCTGCTTGATAACAAATCGGCTGTTGCTCTTCCGATCTTTGCATCGCCGGGGTCCAACGCGCTTGAAATTTCAAGCAACGTTCGCGCAACCATGGCGGAGCTTAAGGAAAACTTCCCCGAAGGTCTTGAATACAGCATCGTTTACGATCCGACCGTCTTTGTTCGAAGCTCGATCAAGTCGGTGATCAAAACCCTGCTCGAAGCCGTCGCCCTTGTTGTTCTGGTGGTGACAATCTTCCTGCAGACATGGCGTGCCTCGATCATTCCGTTGCTGGCCGTGCCGGTGTCGATTATCGGGACATTTGCCCTGATGCTGTTGCTGGGATTCTCGATCAACGTGCTGTCGTTGTTCGGTCTTATTCTGGCAATCGGGATCGTGGTCGATGATGCCATCGTGGTGGTCGAAAACGTCGAACGTAATATTGAACGTGGTCTGTCACCGCGCGATGCGACCGTGGCCGCGATGCGCGAAGTCACCGGGCCGATCATTGCGACCTCGCTTGTGATCACCGGCGTCTTCGTTCCGATTGCTTTCATCAGCGGCCTGACCGGGCAGTTCTATCAGCAGTTCGCCCTGACGATTGCCATTGCAACGATCATTTCAACCATCAACTCCCTGACGCTCAGCCCGGCTCTGTCCGCACTGCTGCTGAAACCTCATGACGCGCCAAAGGACTGGCTGACCCGTGGCATGGACTTTGTCTTTGGCTGGTTCTTCCGCTGGTTCAACCGGTTCTTCAACCGCAGTACGGAACTGTATGGCGGGGGTGTCAAACGGCTGCTGGGGATGAAAACCATCATGATGGCGGTTTATGCCGGATTGCTGGTTCTGACCTGGCAGGGCTTCCAGATTTTGCCATCCGGCTTCATCCCGTTGCAGGACAAGCAGTATCTGGTCAGCTTTGCACAATTGCCGCAGGGCGCGACACTGGACCGCACCGAAGATGTCATTCGCGAAATGTCTGAAATCGCATTGGCGGAACCCGGTGTCGAAAGTGCCGTGGCCTTCCCGGGCCTGTCGATCAACGGCTTTGTGAACAGTTCAAGTGCAGGCATTGTCTTCGTGGCTCTGACCGACTTTGCCGAACGCAAATCCGATGACCTGTCGGGGCTGGCGATTGCCGGGAAGCTGCAACAGAAATACGCCGCACTTGACGAGGCCTTCGTTGCAATCTTCCCGCCACCCCCGGTTCAGGGGCTTGGCACGGTGGGTGGTTTCAAACTGCAGGTGCAGGATCGAAGCGACCAGGGATATCGTGCGCTTGATGACGCCATGAAACAGGTACTGGCCAAGGCATGGGCAGCACCTGAACTGACCGGCGTGTTCTCAAGCTACAATATCAATGTCCCGCAATTGCAGGCCAATCTTGACCGTACAAAGGTCCAGCAGCTTGGCATACCGGTCGATGAAATCTTCCGGACCATGCAGATCTATCTGGGTTCGATGTATGTCAACGACTTCAACCAGTTCGGTCGCACCTATCAGGTGATCGCACAGGCGGACAAACCCTATCGGTCCAGTCCGGAAGACATCCTGCGCCTGCAAACGCGCAACGCGGATGGGGATATGGTCCCGCTTGGCAGTGTTCTTTCCGTATCCGAGACATTCGGGCCGGATACCGCCATGCGTTACAACGCCTTCCGTTCGGCTGATCTGAACGGCAACGCCGCACCGGGTTACTCCAGTGGCGAGGCCGAGGCCGCGATTACAAAAATCCTCGAAGAAACATTGCCACCGGGAATGTCCTATGAATGGACCGACCTGACCTATCAGCAGATTCTGGCGGGTAACACGGCGATCTTCATCTTCCCGATTTGTATTCTGCTGGTCTTCCTTGTTCTGGCGGCTCAGTACGAAAGCCTGACCTTGCCGCTGGCGGTCATCCTGATCGTCCCGATGAGTACGCTTTCGGCTGCCTTTGGTGTCTATCTGTTTGGGGGTGACAACAACATCTTCACCCAGATCAGTCTGTTCGTTCTGGCCGGACTGGCATCAAAGAACGCCATCCTGATTGTCGAGTTCGCGCGCGAACTTGAACATCAGGGCCGGACAACCGTTCAGGCGGCAATCGAAGCCAGCCGTCTGCGCCTGCGGCCGATCCTGATGACGTCGCTTGCTTTCATCATGGGCGTTGTGCCGCTGGTGATTTCAAGCGGTGCGGGTTCTGAAATGCGCCAGGCCATCGGCATCGCCGTTTTCTCGGGGATGCTGGGTGTGACCATCTTCGGTCTGATCCTGACACCGGTGTTCTACGTGCTGGTGCGCAAGATCGGCCGTGGCAACGATGTTCGTTCACTTGATGGGGCTGACGCGCAGTAGCCCGCGAAGTAACGAATACCGTTGCATGACAGCCGGACCATAAAGTTCCCCCGACCCCGTGGTCCGGCTGTTTCTTTCTTCTGTGAAATTGATCTCACCTGATTTCGGTCGTGCTTGCCTTGGCGCAACTTCTCCCTATCTTCTGCGCGGAGTATTCGTCAAAGGAAGTGTCGACCATGAATTATGTGCGTACAGGTTTGCTGCTGGCCGGTTTGACTGCACTGTTTGGTGTGGTTGGCATGATGATCGGCGGACAGCAGGGCATGATCATCGCATTGCTGTTTGCCGCCGCGATGAATGTGTTTGCCTATTGGAATGCGGATTCCATGTTGCTGCGCATGCGTGGCGCAAAACAGGTGGACGACCGCACGGCACCCGAACTGGTATCGATGGTGCGTGAACTGGCGCAAAATGCCGGGCTGCCGATGCCCAAGGTCTATGTGATCGATAATCCCCAGCCCAATGCCTTTGCCACCGGGCGTAACCCCGAAAACGCTGCCGTCGCCGCAACCAGCGGCCTGATGCAGTTACTCGATCGCAACGAGATTGCCGGTGTGATGGCCCATGAACTGGCCCATATCAAAAACCGCGATACCCTGACCATGACCATCACCGCAACCATTGCCGGGGCGATTTCCGCCTTGGCGAACTTTGCCATGTTTGCCGGAATGTTTGGCGGGGGACGCAATGACAACAACAATCCGCTTGGCGGGGTGGGGATGATCCTTGTTGCCATTCTGGCACCGCTTGGCGCGATGCTGGTGCAAATGGCAATCTCGCGTACCCGCGAATACGAAGCCGACAAGATCGGCGCTGAAATCTGCCGCCATCCGATGTGGCTGGCATCGGCGCTGAACAAACTCGACAAGGGTGTTCGGACCATTCCCAATATGGATGCCGAACGCAATCCGGCGACCGCGCATATGTATATTGCCAACCCGCTTTCGGGCAAAGGCGTCGACAGTTTGTTCTCTACCCATCCGAGCATGTCCAATCGTATCGCCAAATTGCGTGAAATGGCGGGCGCGCCACAATCGGGAACGACTGCGCCAGCAAAATCCGGCCCGTGGTCCGGGTCGGCAAAGGAACGCCGGGTGCGTCGTCGTCCCTGGAATTAATCTAAGTTATTAAAATCCGCGGAAATTTCCCGGCCTGTCCCTATACATGACGGGCCTCTTTATCCTTCTGTATGGTGCGAAATGGGGCGGCGTATGATTGACGCCGCCGCCGCCACAAGTGATTATATCACAATCATCTAAGTCAACCTCCGGCCACGGATGACGAAGGACGTGTGAGAAGGGGATAAATGGCGGGCTTCTGGTCCATGGTGGGGCTTGTTTTCAAGTCCATCTTTACTACCGGGGAAATGGTTGAAGACGGTTCTGTTCCGGCGGATATGTCGGGTGAACGTATTGAAC
>CBIHMD010000291.1:0-4386 GCA_966210655.1 uncultured Thalassospira sp. | reverse complement strand
CTTTCGGTCGTGCACATGGATAAAAAGGTTTCCAGGTCCTGCTCGGCAAGTGCGATGCAGCCCTCGGTACCGCTATAGTCCGGTCGGGCAATATGCATGAAAACCGCCGATCCTTTGCCGGGTACAGGTGGATCGTCATTGTGGCTGAGCACGATGATGATGTTATAGAGCCCGTCTTCGCGAAACAGTTTTTCATGGCTGGCGTCAAACGGGAGCCTTACGGGGCGATTATAATCAGGATGCTTAGGATCGTCACACCAGCCATCGGAGAAGGAAATGGTGGTGACCGGCAGATCGGTATGAGGACTTGTACGGCGATCAGCGCGATACATGACATAGCGCAGTCGCCAGCTGCCTGCTGGTGTCTTGCCATCCCCCTCGGTCTTGGCATCGGCAGATATCACGCCGTTTTTACCAAGCGCACAGCGAAATTCCCGATCTTCAAAGCGCAGTACTCCATCTGTCGAGACAATCATCTCGACCGGTTCTGATGAGGTGCTGGTTTGCAAGTTACTTTGCATTGGTTTGAAACTCTGAATTCCGGTTATCTAACATTCTGTTGCCAAGGCATCTTGCAGAAATTTTCTGCAAGATGTTGAAAAACAACAAAGGTAAATTTGTGGCAATGCGGTATCGGCCGCAATGAGTGCACGCAAAGTTGATATGGCAATTTCTGCGGCACGGTCTTCGGGATAGCCGAAAGTACCAGTGGAAATAGGCCGGAAAAGCGATGGATTGCAGGCCATGTTCTCGGGCACGGGCAATCGAATTTCGATAACAGGATGCCTGCAGTTCCGGCTCACCCTCATCGCTGCCATGCCAGACCGGGCCGACTGTATGGATCAGATGGCGTATGCGGAGGTTAAAGCCCCGAGTCAGGCGAGCCTCGCCCATCGGGCAGAGTGTCAGAGGTTTGTAGGCGCGTGCCAGTTCTGGTCCTGCCGCAGCATGAATGGTACCACAGAACCCGTCACCGGGAAAAGGGCCTCGTTGGTGGCATTGACGATGGCATCAACATCCAGTGTGGAGATGTCAGCCTTGATAATTGTGATCGGATTGGGTGACGCAGAATATGTGTGAATGTCGGCGGATACAGACACGGAATGGCTCTATTGTCGATCTGGTTCCCCAACCGATTGGAATTATGTACATTTTTTGCCGATTTGTCAAAAAACAACGCCCTGCTGCCGGATCAAACCGGACGACAGGGCGCGAATAAAGTCAGGTTATGCAGAATGGCTTATTTGCCGAGACGGGTCACACCTTCTTCGATCAGTTTGGCGGCCTTTTCAGCGCCTTCCCAACCGGTGACTTTTACCCATTTGCCTTTTTCGAGGTCTTTGTAACGCTCGAAGAAATGCTGGATCTGATCGCGCAGAATTTGCGGTAGATCTTCGTGGGATTTGATATCGGTATAGTACGGGTCGATCTTGTCGTGCGGAACGCAGATCAGTTTTTCATCCTGCCCGGCCTCGTCTTCCATCATCAGAACCCCGATCGGGCGGGCGCGGATCACCGAACCGGCGACGACAGGCTCACGGAACATGACCATGGCATCCACCGGATCGCCGTCCAGGCCAAGGGTGTTCGGGATGAAACCGTAATTGACCGGGTAATACATCGAGGTATGCAGGAAACGGTCAACGAATATAGCTCCGGAGTCTTTGTCGACTTCGTACTTGATCGGTCCGCCCTGCGGGATTTCGATGACGACATTAACGTCCCAGGGAACATCTTTGCCAACGGCAATCTTGCTGAGATCCATGTGGGAAAATCCCTTTCGTTCTTTGATAAGGTGCCCCGTTTCCAGGGTTAGCGCAAACGCGCAAACACTCGACATGGTCGAAGATGCGGTAAATTATGCGGCCCTTTTATCGCGAAATCTGCGCCGTTCCAAGAGCCGGTATCGGGTCGTTAGTCTTATGCAGAGGCCGAAAGCGGGATTATTGCACTTTTTCTTGGCTGGAACCGGTGAATATCTGCTTCAAGTTCAGCAAAATATGTACTGTTATTGGACTTGTTCGCGTGGCGTTGTCCGATGGATCGCCCGTGATACAGATGAAGCACCGGCGAGCTGTATTCGACAGATTTCCGTTTAATACCGGATCGGATCATGCGCAGCACAAAATCGGAATCTTCTAGCCCGTGTCCTTCATAGGCCTCGTCAAAACCGCCGATTGCCAGAATGTCATGGCGAAAGGCTGCGATGTTGCAGCCCTGAGCTTTTTTCCAGCAGTTCTGATGAGCCCAAAGACTCTTATCTTTTTGGGGAATTGGCACGAACTGGAACGGACGATTGCATTGCCCTGCAAGGCCCAGCATGAGCAAAATGCCGCGAGGCCATTTATGGAATGCAAAGCGTTTTTCCATAGCCAGTTTGGTGAATCGTCGTTTGAGGAAAACGCGTTTACCGGTTACAAAACAACCCTGTTCGGCCGCTTTGCGGTGGCTTGATACGAAATCGGGCATGAGGCAGCAGTCGCCGTCGGTGAAGACGAAAATGTCGCCCTCGGTGAGGTTGATTGCCCCATTACGGACTCGTGACAGGCGATAGCCGATATCTTCCTGCCAGAAATGTTTGATCGGTACAGGCGATTTTTGTTGCATACGGACAATGGTTTTTGCCGTTTCTGGACCGGAGCCATCATCAGCCACAATGACCTCGAAATTGCTGTCTTTCTGGTCGATCAGTGATTGCAAAACCATTTCAAGCGCTTCGGGCCAGTTATAGGTCGAAACGATCACAGAAACCTTATGCACGTAATTCCCCTATTACAGATTATATCGCAGCAAATTGAACCAGTATCTCTTCCCGGTTTGCGACGTGGGAGCTGTTTATCGCTCCGTTGATCATCATGAAAAAGTCGCAACTCATAAAATCATGTATCACAAGTACACGTTACGAATTCGTGTTAATTCAAACTTTTTCACCGGCAGCACAATAAAATGCCCAAGCATGGGCAATCATGTCGCGCGTGTCGCTATATTCGGGTGTCCAGTTAAGCACGGCATTTGCTTTTGCAGGATTGGCAATGAGTTTTGCCGGATCGCCAGGACGACGTGCGACACTAGATACCGGAAAGCCTTTCCCGGTAATTTCCTGACAAAGTCGTAAAATATCGCGTACCGAGCAACCCTTTCCGGTGCCGATATTGACGCTATCGAAAAAGGATTTTGTCTGACCGGTCAGATGACCAAGCGCCCTGATATGGGCCGTTGCCAGATCAGCAACATGAACATAGTCACGAATGCAGGTTCCGTCGGGCGTATCATAGTCACTGCCGAATATTTTCAGACTATCTCGTCGCCCGGCAGCAGCCGAAAGTGCAAGCGGGATAAGATGTGTTTCAGGATCATGTCTTTCACCGGCACGGCCTGATGGGTCGGCACCGGCTGCATTGAAATAGCGCAGTGCAATGGCGCGGAAACCATATATTGCGCAATAGTCTGCCAGGATGGTTTCAATCATCGCCTTTGAACGACCATATGGATTTTCGGGCCGGACCGGCAGGGTCTCGTCAAGCAATTCGAGGCTAGCATTGCCATATACGGCGGCAGTTGATGAAAAAACAATCTGCCGACATTCATGATGGCGCATCACTTCAAGCAGCTTAAGAGAGCCGACGGTATTTACTTCGTAAAAGCTTGCCGGTTCCTGCATCGACAGGCCTGCCTCGATCAGGGCGGCCATATGAATAACCGCAGCGGGCCGGAATTTTTTGAAAGTATCATCAAGAGCGGCTCGGTCGCGAATGTCTGCAAGAACAAAGGGAATATCGTCGGCGAGCGCATCACGATGACCGTTCGACAGATTGTCAAAAACGACAGGTTGGTAACCGTTTTCTTGCAATTTCAGGCAAATATGGGAACCGATATACCCAGCCCCGCCCGTTACCAGTATTTTTTCCATAGAATCCGATGTTCTGTTCAATATCCCGACGCATCGTTTAGGTAGCATCAGGAAATAAATAAGGAAATGCTTAGGTTATTTCTTAAGCATTTTGCGTTTTAGCGACGCAGTTTGCGGGTTGATCAATTCGCGAATCCAGTTGGCGGCGGCGATCACAGCCGGGTCCTTTTCGCGGGCGGGGCGAATGAGAAGGCGATACCACCAATGCGATACGAAATCCGGGAAATTAAGCAGTACCAGTTCACCACGATCGACAAAGTTGCGGGCGATCACATCGGTGCTGGCAACAATGCCTTGCCCGGCACGGGCGGCCTCGAGTGCCCAGATGTGGTGACTGAAGGTCCAGCAATCATCAAGTGAGAAGGTTGCCTTATCAAACCAGTTGGCGATCTGGGAAAACTGTTCGCTATCGCTGTCGATCAGCAGAATATCGCGCGGACCCAGTGATTGAACATCGATATTGCAGGGGTCGAGCC
>CBIHMD010000290.1:0-4399 GCA_966210655.1 uncultured Thalassospira sp. | reverse complement strand
ACCTTGTGCAGGCCCTGCTGGTGGTTGGTTGAGACCACCGTGGAATCGGCGGCATCAATAACGCCCTTGTCGAGGGATGTGTAAACCTCGGACTAAGGCAGGTTCACCGGCACTGCGCCCGCTGCAGCAAAGACTTCCTGAATGAGGCCTTCCGGCGCACGGACTTTCAGACCTTTAAGATCAGCAACCCCGTCAAGCGGGCGATCAGAAACAAAGCCTTCAAGGCCGGTTGTTGTCGCGCCGACAAAACGCAGGCCATAGGGCCCTTCAAGTTCGTTCATCAACTCGTAACCGCCACCATAGTTGATAAAGCGGAACATTTCGTCGGGCGATGCCCATGCGCCAATCGGGTTGGCGATCAGACCGAATGCCGGATCCTTGCCGGAAAAATAGCTTACATCGGTGATGTGACCATCCAGAATGCCGGAACCGACAGCTTCCTGGGTTTCGTTATATTCCACGACCGAGCCAACGGGCAGCAGTTCGATGGCAATGCGCCCGCCCGACATTTTGTGAACGCGTTCGGTCCATTCTTTTTGAATGGCGAAGTTGGGGTTTCCGGCCGGATCAACCGACTGGAATGTGAGATCAAATTCCTGTGCCGTGGCGGTTGTGCCACTTAGCATCAAGACAGCAAGAGCGACTTTTAGGTGTGTGCGTTTCATTGTGTTTTCCTCCCTGTTTACGGCATGTTTTGGTGATCCCATGCCTTTGGACCGTATCGTACGCGAGATTGTGCCGTGCGCCAAAGTCAGGCAGCGCCACTGAACCGTTTCTGAGCCGGTGCATTAACGAGATTACGCAGTGAACCGTCGCGTAAATATTGCATCGCGGTTTCCACTGAAAGGCGGCGGGCATCGGCCACACTTTCCGGGCTCGACCATGCGGCATGGGGAGTCAGGAACAGGCGTTCACCAACAATCGGATCCTTGCCATTGGCATAAGCCAAGGCAATGGCGTCTTCAGGTGCGGGCGGCTCTGTGGGCAGGACATCAATACCGGCACCGGCAATCGTGCCGTTTCGCAAGGCATCAAGCAAAGCATCAATATCGATAATCGCGCCGCGTGCGGTGTTGATCAGCAGTGCATGGGGCAGCATCATCGCCAGCCTTTCTGCGTTGATCATCTTGTGACTTTCGGTCGTGAGCGGGCAATGCAAGCTGACCACATCACTTTGTGAAAGCAGGTCTGCAAGCCGGTCACAACGGTCAACCCCGACGGCAATTTCCGTGCCCCGGGACACCAGCGGATCGTAGGCCAGAACACGCATGCCAAATGCCTTTGCCCGCAATGCGGCGGCAATGCCAATGCGGCCAAGCCCGACAACCCCGAATGTTTTACCGCGAAGGCGGGCCAGCAGCGGGGCACGGGCATGGTCAAAGCCAGCGCGCGGGGAGTCCATCAGGTTCCTGTGATAGGAGCTGATACCGCGACGCATGGTCAGCATCAAGGCGATGGCATGGTCGGCGACCTCGCTTGTACCGTAATCCGGGGTATTGCAGACCGGAATGCCCGCCTCGGCCGCGGCATCCAGATCGATGTGGTCAAACCCCACACCAGCACGCACGATGATCTGGCAGCGATCAAGTTTTGCAATCACGTCACGCGTGACCGGCATTTCATGCCACACCACCATCGCATCACACTTGCCCAGCACATCGGCCGGAATGTTTTCAGGCGAACGTTCCCGGTAAATATCCCAGTCGACCTGGTCGCCAGACGTGCGACGCTCGATCTGCGCATCGTCCGGATATTGAGCATCGGGTGTGAGTAGGCGGAAGCGAGACATATGGACCTCTTTGGGGTTCGTCAGCATCGGATATCATGAATTGTCATTCTAGAATTCTAGAATTTTAATTCCTTGTCAATATTGTTTTTTTGGTGTTTGATAGGCGAACAAAATCATGGGATTGATGGCAAATGGTGCCATCACGGAACTGATCTGGATTTCGAAGGAGACTGCTGTGTCGCTCACTCAAGAGGCTTGTGAACGACTTCGCGATGCAATCGTGTCGGGCAAATTTGAATTTGGCGAACGATTGTCCGAGGAGCAGATTGCCCGTGCGCTTGGCATGAGCAAAGCGCCGGTACGGGCGGCATTCACGGACCTACGCGATATGGGATTGGTCAGTATTGTACCCCAAGCCGGTACTTATGTGTTCACACCGACACCACAGGAAGTCAACGAAATGAGCCACTTCCGTGCAATGCTGGAGCGTGAGGCGCTTGGCAGTGCGTTGGCGCGTGATCCTGATAGCCTTGTGCAGGGACTTTCGGCGGCAATCGTGCAAATGAAGCACGCCATTGATGTTGATGAATTCGCGCTTTATAGCCGTGCCGATAGTGCCTATCACCGTGTGATTCTGCATCACGCTGGCAATCGTTATCTGGAAAAGGCGTATGATTTGACCGCCACCGCGCTGGAAGCTCTGCGCGCCCATTTGCAATCGGGTGAAGGAGATTTCTGGCAACGCTCATTTGCCGAGCATACGCAGATGCGTGATTTGATGGCGAAGCGCCAGTTTGATGAGGCGCAGGCTTTGCTGGAAGAACATATTCTGGTGATCAATCGATCGATTTCACTGCCTTCAGCAAACATCAATCAACGCACCAAAAGCCGCCGTCGCACTGATGAAGAGTATGCAATATTGCTTTCGTAATCACTTTTGTCGTGTTCTTGGATTATGTGGATATAAGTCTTTTAATAGAACATATCTGACGCGCTTTAATACTTAGCAGTTTTTAAGAAATTTTATCTGATAACGTTAATGAAAATCCCCGGCTTGGGCCGGGGATTGTGGGTTCGTTCGGGTGCTGCATTCGAAGGCTATGCCATTTCCAACAACGAATAGCATGTAGTCTTCTTGACCGTATAAAGCCGTTTTATGAATGGCAGGCACATATCTCGTTACTTGTTGACCAGATCAGAGAAGAAGCCTGTCGGAGTAAGAAGCTTGTTTACCTGGCTGACGAGATAACCAGCGTCAGCCGATTTTTTCAGGTATTCCTGCCATTCCGGATCGGCTTTCAGCCGGGCACGTTTCGCAGCGCGGTCCGCAGCACTTTCATACTGCCAGATATGGACATAGGAGTTGACATCACCCGTTTCAGTTGCTGCATAAACGGCCGGATCACCCAGATGCTTTTTCTGAATCTGCCAGCCTTCCGCTTCATAGAGTTTAAGGTGCTTGGCAATGGTGCCCGGGCGGCAGGTATAGGTACGGTGATCGTAAATCATGTTCAATTTCCTTGATTTTATGTGGGGTTACATATCGTCGATGACTTCAACCTCGGCGGCATGCCGGGGGGAATGTCTGAAAAGATCTGCAATGGCATAGGCCAGCATGATGGCTGCACTGATCGGGATGCAGGCATAGAGCAGGGCTACGGGGAACCCGATGATTGGCGTTAATGCCGAGCTTTTTTGCGCAAGGTTGCTTCCTTCCACCATCAGGAAGGCAAGGACGATAATGTTGATCAGCGATACGAGTATCGTGTGGAGGCGTCGTTTCGCCTTTGGCAGCGAGTAATAAAGCCAGTCGATCCGAAAATGCTGGTTTTCCCGCCAAAGTTCGGCAGCACCGAAAAAGATCATCCAGGCAAAGCACAGTTCGATGATTTCATCGTACCAGCCCAGTGAGAACCAGCCGGTCATACGCGCGATGACGTTGCCACCGAGAATAACCATCAGAACAGCCAGACAGACGATGGCGACCGTGCGCAATACGACGCCGACGAAACGGTCAATAAGCGTCAGTGTTTTCATCATCTGCCGCCTCCCATGACCAGTTCGGGTAGCCAGGTTGATACTTGCGGGATGCAAATCACCAGAACCAGAACGGCAACGATGCCAAGCAGATAAGGCCAAAGTTCACGAACAAGCGGCGAGATCGGGACTTGCGTTACGCTTGATATTGCAAACAGCACCATGCCGACGGGTGGTGTCAGCAAGCCGATCATCGAGCACATGATCATGATGACGCCAAATTGAACCGGATCAACGCCAAGCGTGGTCATGATCGGCATGAAAATCGGAACGGTGATGACAATCACCGCAATTCCTTCAAGGAACATGCCAAGTACCAGCAAGATCACTACAATCAGCGACATGATCACAGCCGGATTATCGGACAGGGACAAAAGGCCCGTAATCACGCTGTTGGGGACCCGCTGATGGATCAAGAGCCAGCCAAAGAAACCGGCGGCGGCGATTACAAACAACACGCGGATGGTATGAAGCAGCGTATTCCACAGAATGCTTGGCAAATCGGCAATGCGGATTTCGCGATAAACGAAAAGACCGAGGAATGCGGCATAAAAGCTTGCTGTAACACCGGCTTCGGTCGGGGTGAAAATCCCGGTTAGAATACCGGCGATAATAATGACTGGAGTGCCAAGC
>CBIHMD010000289.1:0-4416 GCA_966210655.1 uncultured Thalassospira sp. | reverse complement strand
GGGCTTGGCAGTCTTGCACTTGATGCATTTGGCCGGGCGCTGTTGCTTGATGATCTTGATCCGGCGACTCATCTGGGCCTGACCCGAACATATTTGCAAAACGGGTCACGCGAAGCCGCCCTTGAACATCTGGAAATCGCGATCAGCCTGCGGCCCGATGCGGGCGAATTGCGGGTGGTTGCCGCTGGCCTTGTCGGTTGTCGTGACCGGATGCGTGCCTTTGACCAGTTGGGCACGGTACTGTCGGCGGACCCTGACCATGCGGGTGCCCGCAAGGGGCTGGCAGCGTTGATTCGCTCCGTGATCAGCAGCCGCATTCAGGAAAACAAAGTACAAAAAGCGGAACAGGCAGGCGACAGGGTCCATATCTGGAACCTTCGTGAT
Source organism: uncultured Thalassospira sp. (assembly GCA_966210655.1). Lineage (GTDB taxonomy): Bacteria > Pseudomonadota > Alphaproteobacteria > Rhodospirillales > Thalassospiraceae > Thalassospira. Next base: position 4,032 of record CBIHMD010000289.1, on the reverse strand, counting down.
CATATACCGACACAGGAACTTTCCCCGCCACAGCCGTGGTTCCTGAACTAGGGTTTCGGGGCAGATGAATTACGAAACCGGCGTCCGGTTCGGTTGTAGCGATACCACGGTAAAATCGTCATGCAATCTGGCGGGGGCGCGATCCATAAACTGATCGGCCAGATGCGACGCCAGATCAATCATGCCGCCTGATTCAGCGATGATGTTGCGGACCTCGTCTAACAGGCGTTCGCCTTCCAGAAATCCCCCGTCATTCAAAACGGTTTCAATCAGGGCATCGCTGTAAAGCAGCAGGAAATTGTCGATACCAAAAGGTATTTCGCGGGTTTCATACCGTGCGTCGCGAATCACGCCAAGCGGAACACCCGAGCCATCAAGAAAGGTTGCCGATCCGGTCTGAACGTTTCCGAGAACAGGGGACGTACAGGCGGCACTGGCATAACGGAATGTTTCATCTGTGCGGTTGATCACGCCATAAAGCATGGTTGCATATTGCCCGACGGGCAAAAGCCCTTTGAGATGGCGATTGAGTTCACCAAGATATGCACCGGGATCGTCATCCCGCCGGTCATCCGACCAGATCAGGGAATGCAGTCGAAAGGTATTGAGTGCAGCCGCAAGCCCGTGACCCGCAAAATCGACGATATAAACGGCAAGCCGGTTTTCATCAATCGGGGCCAGCCCCCACATGTCGCCACCAAGTTCGGATGACATCTGGAAACTGGCGCTGATGGTCATGCCATAATTCAGGCCGACACTACGATACTGTTCTGCCTTGGGGATCAGCATTTCCTGCATGTCGCGCGCCATTTCCAACTCGGACTGCGTGCGTTCCTGATAAGCCTGCAACTGTTTGACCAGCAGGCGGTTTTCAAGATGGATGCGTGCGCGTGCTATCATTTCCGCCTTGTTCAGCGGTTTCAGAATAAGATCGGTTGCACCGTCTTCGAAAATCCGGGTGCGACCTTCGTTTTCTTCCAGGGCCGTCTGGGCAATGATCGGTGTTTCGGCAAAGGCCGGGTCGGCACGCAATGTCTTGCAGACAGCGTAGCCGTCCAGTTTGGGCATGATGATATCAAGGATGATCAGGTCGGGATTATGTTTGCGTGCCTGTTCAAGGGCATCTTCGCCGTCTTTGGCAAAAACCAGATTGATAAAGCCATCCGACCGAAGATAGGACGAGAGGATTTCGCGCGATATCATGGTGTCGTCAGCAATCAGGATTGTGGCATCGCGCGGATTGCGCAGACCGGCTTCGCCCGATGCGCGGTCGGTGGCTTCCAGCCCAGTGGCAAACCGGGTGTTAAGCGGAAGTGACGCTGCGGTATCGGGCGTGAAAGTCAGCCGGATTGTGCGTCCGCCGCGCTCAAAGCTGACATCGTGGCAGAGGCTGCGGATCAGGGGTAGGCCACGGCCAAAGGTGGATTCAGCACCAGGAAATTTAGGAACCGGCGTTTCATCGGGCGGAACAAAACCGTTTCCCTGATCATTGATCGAAATTTCGACATTGCCATTACGCCGCTTTTTCGCGGTCAGCATGATTGCCCGTGCGCCATGAGCAGGCGATGCCAGACGGCGTGCGGTTTCTTCGCCCAGTTCGTTGAAGCGGTCCATTGATAAATGGCCGGTGGTATTCATTTCCAGATTGCCGTGAATCATCGAATTGGCGAAGGCTTCCTGTACCGCCATTTCGACAGTCGGGGCGATCATATCGGGAATGATACCACGGTGGCGAAGGGCGGTGACGAATTTGCGTGCCATCGGCAACTGATAGGCGCTTTGGGTCGACATGCAGACCAGAAGGTCCCAGCTCGCCCCTCGTTTGGCGGTCCGGACCGGGCCAAGATCACCCAGATCAAGTCCGTCATAGCATTCAACGAAGTAATTGCAGTTCAGACGGACCAGCGCGCCTAACCATTCTCGGCCGGTTTCGGACGGAATCAGGCATAGCTGATATCGGTTGCTGTGCGGAAAATCTTCGGGGCTTCGGCCAAAGAAAAGTTCCGCATGAGTGCCTGCGTGATCACCGAAGATATGCCGACCATTCAGCACCTGTGTTGCCCGCGCGCGATCAAGCGGTTCGGCAACGGCAACAAACAGGCGTGGGTGGACCTCGCCGGATGCAGGCATCTATCAGTCTTCCAGTTTGAACAGGGTATCGAACCGGGCAACTTCAAGCATGCGTTTGACCTGTCCCTGTGCACCTTTCAGAATGACGGTGGTACGGGATTTTTCACCTTCGTCACGTGCCAGTAGCAACATGCCAAGTCCGGCGGAATCGATGAACTCGACCCCGGACAGATCCAGAATCTGGACTTCGGCAGATTGGCTGCGGATTTCGTCAATCAGTTTGCGAAAACCGGAATGGTCCCCAAATGTAAATCGGCCATTCAGTTCGACTTTGATCGTGTCGCCGGATTGTTCGGTGGTGTAATTCAAACCCTCATACTCCCGGATGCGCGCAATGTTACTGAAACTATGCCTTTTTTAACCAAAAGCTGATTGTATGGGATAACGAATCAGCTATCCACAGGTTAGCAGTTGAGAATGTAATGTCACTATCGGTATGCTTGCCGATAGACGTTTGGATCGGGATACGAACAAAAAATGCCAGATCAGGCACGCATTGTGGTTGTCGAGGATACACTCTCGCTTGCGCGGGTGTATCAGGACTATCTGCGTGCGGATGGCCACAAGGTCGAGCATGTTGTCAATGGCCGCGATGCTATCCAAAGGCTGCGCAATGATCCTCCTGACGTTCTGGTGCTTGACCTGATCCTGCCTGACATGGACGGGCGCGAGGTTCTGCGTGCCGCCCATCAGGCGGCACCGGAATGCAAGGTGGTTGTGATCACAGCCCACGGATCGGTCAATATCGCGGTCGAGGCCATGCGCGACGGGGCATGGGATTTTCTTTTGAAGCCTTTCACGGCTGACAAGCTTCGTGTGACGGTCAGTGATGCGCTGGAAGGCCGGTCCGCGATCAACAGTGCCGTTCATAAATCAGATGGCGATGATGGTGCCGACGAGATGTATTTTGACATCATCGGTGGGTCGGACACGATGCGCGACATTTATCGTATCATCGAAAACGCAGCCCCCAGCCGGGCAACAGTTTTCATCACGGGCGAGTCCGGTACCGGCAAGGAACTGGCGGCCGAAGCCATTCATGGCCGGTCCGAACGGGTTCATGAACCGTTCATTCCGCTAAACTGTGGCGCGATCCCCAAAGACCTGATGGAAAGCGAGATTTTCGGCCATGTCAAAGGGGCGTTTACCGGTGCAGTGATCGACCGTGAAGGGGCGGCACATCGGGCTGATGGCGGGACCCTTTTTCTCGATGAAATCTGCGAAATGGATCTTGATCTGCAAACCAAGCTTTTGCGGTTCATCCAGACGGGGACATTCCAGAAAGTCGGTAGCAGTTCGATTGAAAGCGTCGATGTACGGTTTGTCTGTGCGACAAACCGCGATCCGCTGGAAGAAGTGCGTGCCGGACGTTTCCGCGAAGATTTGTATTACCGCCTTCATGTGATCCCGCTTCACATGCCGCCATTGCGTGATCGCGATAATGATATTTTGCAGATTGCCAATTTTTATCTGCAACGGTTTACCCGTGAAGAAGGACGTAACTTTCAGCGTTTCAGTCCCGATGTCGCAGCACTGTTTGCACGTTATGCGTGGCCGGGCAATATTCGCCAGCTCCAGAACATCATCCGAAATATTGTGGTGCTGAATAATGGCACCGAAGTCACCATGTCGATGGTGCCCCGGCCGGTTAACAGTGGCACGGAAGATGAACGTTTTGGATCGGGATCCATCGAAGCCCCGCCACCTCATCCGGTTGTCTCGAACGGGTTGGAGACTACCGGTCGTTTCTGGGAAGGTGACCCGGATGCGCTGGCCTTTTTGGCCGGTGTTCGCCATCTGCACGATGGTACAAAGCAAAATCGAATGGATATGGCCCCGGCCATGATCGGGGCGGATGACCGGTTCGGGATGGCACCAATGGCCGTCGGGTTGCCGATGGAC